>CAYPMQ010000351.1:0-3486 GCA_964411625.1 uncultured Ignavibacteriaceae bacterium | reverse complement strand
CTGATTTTAATTAAGGCTGATCCGGAAAATCAACCTGAAAATAAAAAATGAGGACAAAAATGAACAAAAAAGAACTGCTCAAAGCAAGGCTTGAATTAACTCTCAGCCCGATGGATCTTTTAGCCGAACTCAAAAAGAATCCCGGTGAGATTCTAATAATAGATGTGAGAAATGCGCCGGACAGCATTAAAAAAGAGAAGATAAAAGGGTCGTTATCCATTCCGCAGAACAGGATTCATCAGCATACGGATGAATTGTCTGAAAACAAAAAGATTGTTTTGTACTGCTGGGAAACATGGTGTAATCTCGCTGCAAAAGCTCAGCTCTCACTTCTGGAGGCGGGTTTTAATGATGTCAGGGAGTTAAGCGGTGGTATAGCAGCCTGGAAAACTCTGAATCTTGAAACAGAGTCTCTCGTATGATAAGTTTTGATTTTCATAAAGTATAAACGTTCAGACCCGGCTCCCGTACTGAAACATAAACTTGAATGAAGACTTCAGGGCTTTTCACTTTTTCCGGATCAGTGACGGGGTATGCAGCTTAAAGGCTCTGCCCCTCTGATCCCGTTTTAATGGTTTCCACTTTCTGAATCCTGTATTTTATAGTTCCGGGTTCAGATCCTTCACCGTCAAAAACAAATCCGCAGTTCTTGAGCACTCCTATTGAAGCAGCTAAAACAGGCAGGGTTTCAGCAGTAACACTGTTAATATTCCGGTGAGAAAAAGCATTTTGAACCAGTGCGGTCACTGCTTCCGTGGCTATACCCTGTCTTCTATACTGTTCCAGCACTGTATAGCCGATTTCTGTTTCCCCCCTTTCATCAGGCGCACTTTTATATCCTGCCACACCCGCCACAACATTTTCTTCTTTAAGAATGATCAGATAAAGAGGGAATTTCAGATTTTCGGGATTCTGTTCATAACCGCTCAGAAAATACAATAATGCGCCTTCGTCAAGAAAATCAGGCGGCCAGTTTTCAGGGACAACAAACTCAAGTTTATCCGCAAATTTAGCCCTCCCTGCAAGCATAAGTTCTGTCAGCTCCGTATCAACGGGAATCAGACACAGCCTCTTTGTGGAAATCCGCTTCATTTCAGGCTATCTCAGAAGAACTATCTTGTGCATCCTGTTTATATTTCCGGTCGTGAGTCTGACAAAATAGAGACCCGATGGATAATTCTTAAGACTGAGTTCATAGCTGTGATTTCCGGCTTCAGCCCACCCCTGAAAAATAACCATAAGCTCTTCGCCTGCCTCATTGTAAAGCAGCAGCTTAATATCACCCGGTTCAGCCAGTGTAACTTCAAGCCGGGTGGCAGGATTGAACGGATTCGGGTAGTTCTTCAGGCTGTAATTAAGAGGGAGTTCATATCTGCCTGAGGACGTTTCATTATCCAGATCAGATATGATAGAGTTTTTAAGATTCATTATTCTGTTATAAGACTGATTGATCCTGGCTTCTGATATCTCACCGCTCTCCGCTTTAGCGGCAATAAGATCAATGACTCTCTGAACAAGAGATCTTTCCTCATAGATGTTGCGGTTAAAAAGAAGAATATCAGCCCCTGCTTTAACGGCAAGCACAATAGCAGTATCTATGGTGAATTCATTGGTTATTGCCTGCATGAAAAGCTCATCGGTGACAACAACCCCCTGAAACCCCAGACTATCACGGAGAATTGTGGTTGTTACGTAATGTGAAAGTGATGCGGGGTATGTGTTATCCCAGTTTGAATTAAAAAGATGCCCTGTCATTACCATTCCGTCATAACCACTATTAAACAGGGTCTTGAACGGAATAAGCTCTGAATCAGCCCATGTCTGTGTTACATCGGTAAAGCCGTTATGAGAATCAGTAGTTGCGCTTCCGTGTCCCGGAAAGTGTTTCAGCGTGGTAATTATCTTTTTGTTCTTAAACTCACTGATAAAGTATCCTGCATGCCGGGCAACTGTATCAGGAAATTTTGAAAAACTGCGGTTTAAAGCTCCTATTGCGGGACTCAGGGGATTGACATTAACATCAACAACGGGAGCAAAATTAACATTAATTCCTGCTGCACTGAGCCAGCCTGCCATTTTAGATGCCCAGAATCTGGTAGTATCTTCACGGTTAACCGTGGTTCCGAGTTTGTAATGCGTTGGGGTTGATTCATATCCGTTGTTTTTACCCATTCTTGCAACTCTTCCGCCTTCCTGATCTATGGCTATAAACGGAGGAGTCAGCGAAATACTTTTTATTGCATCCGCCAGTGAAGCAGCCTGAACAGGGCCGGTAATATTTGCGGCAAAAAACAGCACTCCCCCCAGATTACGATTAGAGAGGTCTGCGGCAAGAGTATCGGGCACAACTGTTCCGGAGAAATTCACCATTATCATCTGCCCTATCTTATCCTGCAGAGAAACCTGACCATGAGTCAGCGAGGAAAGAAACAGAATCTGTATTGTAAAAAGAAGTCTGAATAATTTTGCCATAATTCCGGTCTGAATATTAAAAACGTAATAATATAAGTTACGAAAAATAAAAAAACCGTCAGTCCTTTCAGACAGACGGTTTGCCATTATTACAAATAATTGAGGATTATTTTTCCAGTTCCCTGTAAGTGAACCACCAGTCATACCCCTGGTGCTTCTTAAGAACCTCTTCTGCTATTGCGACATCTTTCGGCGGAGGATTAATAACTTTATCGCCAATAAGCTCATTGTTGGGCCAGTTTTCAGGCATGGCAACCTTATGGTTATCTGCAATCTGAAGAGCTTTAAGTGCGCGGAGCACTTCATCAATCTGTCTGCCGATTTCCTGAGGATAATAAATTATCAGTCTGATTACCGCCTGCGGATCAACAATAAACACGGCTCTTACTGTGTTTGTTGCTTTTCCGGGGTGAACCATTCCGAGTGTATTGGCAACTTTACCCATATCATCTGCAATGACAGGGAAAGGTATTTCAACATTTACATTCTCTTTTATCCATTGAACCCATTTAATATGTGAAAAGACCTGATCAATTGAAAGTCCTATCAGTTCTGCGTTAAGTTTTTTGAATTCAGCGTCTCTTTTTGCAAATGCAACGAACTCTGTAGTGCAAACAGGGGTAAAATCAGCGGGGTGGCTGAAAAGAACGATCCATTTACCGGCGTAATCACCGGGTATATTAACCATTCCTTTTGTTGTCTGAACTGTCATTTCGGGAATCTTGTCACCGATTAACAGCAGTCCTTTATTTTCCATTTCGTTCTCCGGTAATTTTTTAATCAGAATCAAGTATATTGGTTAGATTCAGAAATTTTTGTTTTGATTCATTGACAAAAGAACAATATATTTTGTAATTTACCAAAATATGTATAAGAATTTCAACCAAATTACCCATAAAGATTATGAAGAGCAATAGTGATTCAGATGCCGGAAAAAATGCGGCTTATTTTTCATTATTTAATTTCCTGCCCTTTCTGATCACCGTTGCGGATAGCAGAGGCAATATACTGTTT
>CAYPMQ010000350.1:0-3549 GCA_964411625.1 uncultured Ignavibacteriaceae bacterium | reverse complement strand
CCCTTAATAATGCTGTACACAAGATATTCAGGAACGAAGGGAGTTTTGGGCGCAAATGCGTCATCACAGCCGCCAAAAATCAGCATAGCTGCTAAAACTGATGTCATCAGGTATATCTTCTTTATCATATTTCGATCCTCAGGCTTGCAGACGGTAAAAATGGCAGCATATATACAATCTCGCCGGTGTCTTTTTCAAAATAAAAGATGTTTTTTCTGTCGTAAACATTTATTACACTTACATCAGCGGTTATTTTTACCGGACCTATTTCAAATTTCCTTGAAAGTCCCAGGTCGAGCCGGTGATAAACCGGCAGTCTGTAAGAGTTCCTGGCTCCGAACAAATATGCTCCCACCCAGGGGCTCTGAATATATATCTGCCTCCAGAAATCATCTATCTGCAGCTTATCAAAGAATCCTGCGATCGGAGTGTAAGGATATCCGCTGGTAAGCTGCCATACGGCATTAAACTGGAAGCCGCCGAGGAACTGAAACCCGAAGAGTACATTAACTGAATGTCTGCTGTCATATTTCGGGAAATAATCAACCCCGTCTTTCTGCTTGTAAGTGTAAGCGAGAGAATATGAAGTCTTGAAGTAAAAATCGGGATATCTTACATCAAGAATCACATCAACTCCATACGCTTTACCTGATACTGAAATGAAATCAGGATCGCGCGAGGTGAATTTAAGCTCATTAATATCAATAAGATTATCTATCCACTTGTAATACCCTTCGGCAGAAAATTTTATTTTATCTGTGAGATAATAATCGATTCCGCTGATGGCGTGTGTTGCGGTGGCCGGAGCCAGATAATCAGGAATAATCACCCATGGCTCAAAAATTGAAATGAGCTCCTGTTCATTAGAAAGTGTTACCACTGACTGTGAATATTTGCCGATTGATGCTTTAATGGCAAACGCAGCAAGAGGAGTGTATGTGACAGAAAGCCGTGGCTCGAGCAGGTCTGATCTTCTTTTACTCGGCTGAATAAGATTCAGTCTTGTACCGATATCTATTCCGAGATTATCATTTCTCAGGTATTTGTATTTTACATACAGCGCCATATCGAGACCGCGGATTTTTATATCTGTAGTGCTTCCGAAAAGGTTTTTCTGTGTTAGCTCGGTTGAAAGAATTTTATTATGAAAGCCTGCCTGGAATTCATCTTTTGAATCAAACATATATGTGAAATCCCAGTTCGATGAGAAATCACTCACTGAATTTTTTCTCGGCTTGGTTGCAGTGGCATTCGGTATAACTTCACCTTCGAACCTGCTTACCGAAAAGCTCATATGCGAAAATAAAGGCGAAGCCCACACCTGATACCAGTTTAATCCGTAGACCTGATTTTCAAAGGTGTAATCTTCCTTGTCAGGATCATTATTTCTGACTTTATCGCTGCTGAAAAACCCGTGAACGGTGAATTTTCCGTTCTGGTAAATCTTTGGATTAGCGTAGTTTATCTTGAATGAGTAATCGTAAAAGTCAAAAGGAGCGTTTTTGTCATTAAGGAATTTATCAAGCGCCTCCGGTCTGTAACTTTTCCTGCCTGTAATCAGGACCGAACCATCAGGAATCGGTGATTCGATATTGAATTTTGCCGAGAGTGTACTGGCAGCGGCACCTGCAGAAAAAGATTTTTTGTTTCCGTCTCTGGTTACAAGGTTAAGTACTGATGAAATTCTGCCGCCGAATTCAGAGGTGTACCCGCCTTTATAGAATTCAAGCACGCTTATCATGTCGGGATCGATTACAGAAAAAAGTCCGAGTGCATGAAACGGGTTATAAAGAACTGCATTATTCAGCAGAACAACGTTCTGATCGCTTCCTCCGCCTCTTACATAATATCTTGAAGTTATATCACTGGTTCCGCTTACACCCGGAGATGTTTTGAGTGCTCTTAGAACATCAGCTTCAATACCGGCGGGAATAGCCTGAATCTGTCTGATGGTTATCTGTTCAAGGCCAAGATTTGTTTCATTCGGCTTTACCTGTTTATCTGCAGTCACTGAAATTGTCTCAAGTTCAATTTTCGCAGGGCTGAGCTGAACGTCAACCTGAGTGATTTTACCGGCATAGACTACAACTTCAATTTCCTTAGATTTATAACCTATGTAGGATATAATAATTTTCTGCTTCCCCGAGGGTATTCCGGGGAGGTAATAATACCCCTGTATATTGGTGGCAGTGCCTGTGGTTGTTCCTTTAACCAGCACGTTTGCATAAATGACTGATTCACCGTTTGTAGAATCTGTTACAAAGCCCCTCAGTGCACCGGTCTGTGCATTAATTTCTGCTGCTGACGTTAATACAAGTATAAGCAGCAATAATAGTAATTTATTCATTATTTACCGGAAAATTGAATATGGAATAAGTCCTGCTTAAGATAGCATTATTCTTGAAAATTTTAACAAATCTCTGTTTACTTTAAATCAGCGGCAGATAAATTATCCGGGCTGAGTTTTATTTGCATTTTGCTTTTATATCCGGAGAATTTAACACAAATCAGACTGAAACTTTTTGAAAAGTTTTGATTGTCTTTTTTACCCGGGTTTTCCCTTCTGTTCAATGCCGTAAAATCTTTCAAGTATTTCAGTAGTTTTATATTGTGAACGGATTGGTATTTTATTTTCATAGACTGCCATTTTGTTACTCTGCTCTGCATCAATTATTCGTGCCTTAACATTATCAGAAAGCTGAATGTCAATTATTTCTTTTATTAGATTTTTCAGTGCATTATCTTTAATCGGGAATGCAATCTCAATCCTTCTGTAAATATTCCTGTTCATGATATCAGCTGATGAGAGTAAAATAGTTTCTTTCCCTTCAGCATAAAAATAATAGATTCTGGCATGCTCCAGGAATCTGTCAAGAATACTGATTACTTCAATATTTTCACTAAGTCCCTTTTTACCCGGAACAATGCAACAAATTCCCCTGACAATAAGCTTAATTTTCACTCCCGCATCCGAAGCCTTATAGAGGTGCTTTATCAGACTTTTTTCTTCAATACCATTCAGCTTCAGAATAATTTCAGCCTTTTTTCCTGCTTTTGCCGAGGCGATTTCCTTATCAATCATTTCTGCAAGAGAATTCTGAAGGGTGAAGGGAGATACCAGTAGTTCTTCAAATTTATCAGGTTTCGACCCCTTAAAAAGGTAATCGAATACCTTTCGGGCATCTTCTGCCATCCTGCCGTTAACTGTCAGCAGAGCAAAATCAGTGTAAATCTCTGCTGTCTTTTCATTAAAATTTCCTGTTGAAAGATACAGGTACCCTGTTTTTTCGCCGTTTCTTTCACCTTCTATAAGACAGAGTTTTGAATGAACTTTGATTCCCGGCATTGAATAATAAACCTTTACCCCTGCACGTTCAAGCAATGAGGCGGATGAAAAATTTGATTCCTCGTCAAATCTTGCCTTAACTTCCACAAATGCACAAACTTCCTTACCTTTAGCGGCGGCCTTTGAAAGTGCATCTATTACTTTTGATTTGTTTGCCACTCTGTAAAGAGTCACTGATATCTTTTGAATCTCAGGATCTGATG
>CAYPMQ010000349.1:0-3551 GCA_964411625.1 uncultured Ignavibacteriaceae bacterium | reverse complement strand
GTAAGGTATCCTATTGCTGAACCCATGATAATATCACTCATCCAGTGTTCATTATTATAGACCCTTGCAAAAGCTCCCAGCGCTGCAATTGTGTATAAAGCTGTCTGGTAATAAGGGTCACTGTTTTCACCGGCGAGAACCCCTGCAACCGCCCAGATAAAATTGCTGTGACCCGATGGGAATGAAGTTTTTTCCCACGTTGTTTCAAAAAAGTTAAACTTACTGTTGTCGTCTGTGACTACAGGACGTGTTCTGCCGGCTGTGAATTTGAAAATGTTTGTTATTAGGGTGGAGTAAATAATTGACTCCGCAAGCCGAAGACCCAGCGATTGATTTTTTCCGTTTCCTGCTATTAATCCGTGCAGATAAAGAAGTGCAGTTCCTGCTGAAAGTACATGAATATAATATTTATCAAATACAAAAACGGCATCAAGTAATGGGGTTTTATTGTTCTGTGTTAATTCCTGCATTTCCCTGTCGATAAAATATGAGGCTGCCGTGAGGGATATGGTACTCAGATAAGCTATGGTTTCCTGCTGTTTATCAGGAGGGATTTCTTTAAATAGATCAATTCCGGTGTTTCCGAATTCCTTAAGATCTTCGCCTAATGACTGGGCAGAAATATTAATGCTGCACAAAAGCAGGATTGCCGTAAATAAAAATGCTCTCAATATTATACCGTCATTTCAATTGCATTTCTCACAAAGCCTTCGCTCATCTCCAGCCTTCGTGCGGCCTCATCTCTGCTCACACCTGCTTTGATCATTACCAGTGCTGTTTTAACATGCCAGTTTGCTTCCTCAAGATATCTGGTTGATTCCTCGTATGAAAGTCCGGTAATAGTCATTACTACTCTTTTTGCACGCTCAATAAGTTTTTTGTTAGTCATCTGAAGATCAATCATCATGTTCTCGTAAACCTTACCCATTCTTATCATAGATGTGGTGGTGAGCATGTTAAGAACAAGTTTCTGTGCCGTACCGCTTTTCATTCTCGTTGAACCCATAACGACTTCAGGTCCAACAAAGGGACAAATTGCAACATCTACACCTTCTATGTTGAAACTCTCTCTGGGTGTGCAAGTTATATACAAGGTAACCGCACCCAGTTCTTTTGCCTTTTTTATAGCACCAACAACATAAGGAGTACGTCTGCTTGCAGCAATTCCGCAGACAACATCTTTAGATGTAACACCCGCAGCTATAACATCCGAAGCTCCGTTGGATTCATGATCCTCTGCACCTTCCTGAGCTCTGAACATTGCTTCTTTGCCGCCCGCAATGAATCCCTGTACCAGTTCAGGGGGGGTTCCGTACGTGGGCGGGCACTCGGATGCATCAACCACGCCAAGTCTTCCGCTTGTACCTGCTCCAAAGTAAAACAGTCTTCCGCCTGATTTGAATGACTTAACAATAAGCTTAACAGCTTCCTCTATGTACGGAATTTCATGTTCAACTGCCAGAGGAACTTTCTTGTCTTCGCTGTTTATGATCTCAAGAATTTCCCTGACTGATTTTGCATCAATCTCCATTGAAGCCGGATTCCTTTGTTCTGTGGAGAGGCCGGCTATTTCATGAAATAAATTTTTATTGTGATCTGAGGATGTCATTTGTTAATTTCAAGAAGAACCAGCTTCTTGCCTTTCACATTTTTAAGATTAGTAGGCTTATAGTGTAATTCGTAAATTGTGTGTTTTTTGATGCAGTGCTTAAACTTCAGATACATTGCATCATACTCTTCTGTGATATCACCGCCCTTCATGGCAAGAATCCAGGCTCTTTGTTTTATAAGCGGGAGGGCATAACGCATAAGCACGATCAGGGGAACGGTTGCCCTTGAAACAACCAGGTCAAAAGAATTGTGGTAACGGGCTATCAATTCTGGATCTTCAACTCTGGAGTTCTCAACCTTTACGTTGCTGAGCATGAGCTTTTCAGTAAACTCTTCAACCGCCTTTGTCTTTTTTGCGATTGAATCTACCAGCACGCCCTTCATTTCCGGTTTGACGATTGCAAGAGGAATACCGGGAAACCCTCCTCCGGTTCCGATATCTATAAAACTGAAACAACGTTCAGGAATAAATTTGCTGATGTATGCCGATATGAAAATATGGTTTTCAATTATTGATTGGATATCTTTTCTGGATATCAGATTTATAACGTTGTTTTTATTTATAACAAGTACTGCAAACTGGATCAGTCTTTCAATCTGTTCCTCATCGGGGCGAAGGTCATTTTCCCAGTATAAAGTGTTTAGCTGGCGGTAAAGAACCTGCTCCTGTACTTCCATCGTTCTCCCGGAATAATTCAGATTACTTGCGTAAATATACCAATAAAATACTTATGTCTGAGGGAGTAACTCCCGAAATTCTGCTTGCCTGACCGATGGATCTGGGTTTGTGACGCATCAGTTTTTCTCTTCCCTCAGCTGATAATGCTTTCAGTGCATGATAGTCAAGATCATGAGGAATTCTAAGGTCTTCATATTTTTCGAGTTTAGCCACAGCTTCATGCTGACGCATGATATAACCGCGATACTTAACCTCAATCTGTATTTGTTCGCAGATTTCATCGTCTTCAAGGATGGATGAAAGTTCTGATGATCCGTTTTCCCCGTTCAAAAAATATCTGATATCAGCAAGTTCAACCTCAGGCCGTTTACTCAGTTTTTCCGGAGTGTCAGAGAATTCTATCTCTGATGTGCCTTTTTCTCTGAGATAATCATTTACCATCCGAGGTTCAATTTTAACTTTACCGAGAAGATCAATTCCTGCTGCAATCAGTTTTTCCTTTGTGTCAAGTCTTTCAAGTTCCTCGTCTGGTACCAGACCAATTTCATGTCCGTACCGCGTAAGACGTCGGTCTGCGTTATCTGCACGGAGCAGTAGTCTGTGTTCCGCACGGGAAGTAAACATTCTGTAAGGCTCATCTGTTGATTTGTTTACAAGGTCATCTATAAGAACGCCTATGTATGCCTCACTCCTTTTCAGGATAAATTCGGGTCTCCCATGAATTTTAAGAGCAGCATTAATTCCGGCGATAAGTCCCTGAGCAGCTGCTTCCTCATATCCTGACGTACCGTTTATCTGACCGGCAAAATATAATCCCGATACCATCTTGGTTTCCAAAGTCAGATCAACCTGATGAGGAGGAAAAAAATCGTATTCAACAGCATAACCAGGTCTTACCATTTCAACTTCTTCAAGCCCCCTGATCAGTTTGAGAGCTTCCAGCTGTATTTCTGCCGGAAGCGAGGTTGAAAACCCATTTACATAAATCAGATCTGTATCCAATCCTTCAGGTTCAAGAAAGAGCTGATGTTTTTCTTTATCGGCAAATCTTATTATTTTGTCTTCTATGGAAGGACAGTAGCGCGGGCCAACGCCTTTTATCAGTCCCATAAACATAGGGGATCTGTCAAACCCTTTTTCGAGAATTTTATGAACCCTTTCATCAGTGTAAGTAAGATGACAGCTTAACTGCGGAAGAAAAGGAAAGAGATTTTTATCGGTTTTATGTGAGAAGGGTTTAGGATCTGAATCGCCGGGCTGT
>CAYPMQ010000348.1:0-3554 GCA_964411625.1 uncultured Ignavibacteriaceae bacterium | reverse complement strand
TTTTTTATAAACCTATTTATTTATCAGAAGTAACAAAGAAGATTGTTATCCTGCTGGGTGAAGCGGTTTAATTTTTTGAGCTTTATTGAACAGCTTAACTAAAGGCAGGGAAATTCCTTATTGGTTTAATAATTGGTAGTTAGTTGCAGATACCGTCCCTTTCAGGGGCGGTTTTCTGTTTTAAAGCCTTCTGATTATAATTATTTTGCCTGACTTACCGTTTTTTACTTTTCTTTGGCAGGCAATACAGTGATCGATTGCGCCGGTATACGGAAGAACTTTTTTAACAGCGGAATGGGATTTTAAGCATTTATATTAATAAAAATCAGGGTTTTATTTCAAATTCCGTGTAGAAAAAAATAACATCCCGTTTTTCTGAGAATTTTTATCACACATACGGTGTTGTTTATTTAATACTTATACATAATTATTTACTTAATGAAGATTTTACCGGCTACAGAAGAAAATATGACTATTGCCGCAGCTATGATAAGAGAGGGCAGACTTATCGCCTTCCCCACAGAAACTGTATATGGTCTCGGCGCAAATGGTCTTGACCCTATTGCAGTTGCGTCAATATTTGCAGCAAAAGCAAGACCCGCATTTAATCCTCTCATTCTTCATGTCAGAAGTGCAGAAATGATGACGGATATATGCAGTGAGATACCTGAATCAATACTGAAACTTGTTTCAAGATTTTCACCCGGCCCGGTTACTTATGTGCTTCCTAAATCGTCTGTAGTTCCTGATATAGTTACATCCGGCAACACCGCTGTTGCGGTGAGAATACCTTCGCACCCGGTTGCTCAGAGGCTGATTGAGCTTTCGGGAGTTCCTATTGCAGCCCCCAGTGCAAATAAATTCAACAAACTCAGTCCTACTGATGCAAAGCATGTGGCTAAGCAGTTGCACGGAGAAGTGGATATAATTCTTGACGGCGGTATGACAACAATTGGGGTTGAATCAACAATTCTGACAGAAAGAAACGGAAAGATTGTAATACTGAGACACGGGGGGGTGCCACAAGAGGAGATTGAAGAATTTCTTGGTTACAGTGTTTCTGAAAACAAGGACTTTGTAAAACCTGATTCACCGGGTCAGCTGAAATATCATTATGCTCCCGCTGTTCCCATCTCATTCAGGGATGAGACTGATATAAGTAAGATAGATTATTCAAGAACTGCAGCTCTCCGGTTTGGCGATACTGATAAAGAAGGTGATGAGAAATTCAGGATTGTAAGGAATCTTTCATTGAAAGGGGATATGAGAGAAGCTTCATCAAATCTGTTCAGGTATCTTCATGAACTTGAAAATGAGGAGCTTCAACTTATTGTGGTTGATAAGATTGAATCAGCCGGTCTTGGAAAAGCCATAATGGACCGCCTCTCAAAAGCGGTGAATTATTACCGACATCAGAAAGATTCATGAACTCTCCCGCAATTTTCCTGACTGTTCAGAATCAGTAAAGGCTTACATGTTTACCTTTAAGGGGAAGAATAAAATAAAATGTTGAACCTTTCCCTTCTTCACTTTCCACCCAGATTTTGCCGTCATGTGCCTCCACAATTTTTTTGACTATCATTAAACCGAGCCCTGTGCTTGCTTCATTTCCGGTTGCCCTTACAGTGGTTTTTCCAAATGGTTTGAAGAGGTTATTAAGTTCATCTGCCGGAATACCCTGACCTTCATCCTGAACACTTATGAGTGCAAATTTTGATTCTTTAACAAGTTCCACTTTTATTTTAGTATCAGGATGAGAGAATTTAATAGCATTGCTAAGCAGATTACTCATTATCTGATCAAATTTATTCTGGTCTGCTTCAATCAGCACAGTTTCGTCTGGCGCTTTGAAAGTCACAGCAATATTTTTATCAAAAAGATGAGTTTTCATCAGACTGATATTTTTTCTGATAGCATCATTCAGATTAAACTGAAAATAATTAACTTTAAGTTCTCCCGCTTCAATCACCGAAACATCAAGCAGTTCATTTATCAGTTTCATGATGACGTGTCCCGATGTATTGATAAGCGAAAGGAACTCCTTCTGATCAGAATTTAATGTATCGGAGATTTCTTTATTAAGAATTTCAACACAGTTAAGAATTATTCCTATGGGGTTTCTGATATCATGTGCTGCCATGCCAAGAAACTTATTCTTTTCGAGATTAAGTTTGGCAAGCTCTTCATTTTTTTTCTCCAGCTCGCTTTTTGCCTCTTTAAGTTCAGCATAGGCTTTTTCAAGTTCGGTGCTTCTTTCTATTGCGTTTTCGTAAGTGGAAATAAGCAGATCGATAATCTGTATTTTATCGGAATTAATAAAGTACTTTTTGCCCCCGAACACAATATCAATTCCCATTCCGGTCATGAAATTACGGCGCAGTTCCATATTTGCAAGAATGTATCTGATCCTTGAAATCAGAAGATCTTCATTATAGGGTTTGAGAAGAAAGTTATCAGCTCCGGCCTGAAGACCATTTATAACATCCTTTGGTTCTGAAAGAGCTGTAAGTAAAATCACGGGAATATCCTTAAACTCCGGGTTGCTTTTAATTCTCCTGCACAGTTCATAACCATCCATCTCCGGCATGACAATATCACTTATAATGATATCAGGTCTTTTATCCCGGATTTTATTAAGAGCTATTTTCCCGTTAGGCGCAACATCACAAATAAAATTGTTTGATTCAAGAATTGCCTGAATCTGATACGCCTGTGTGGCGCTGTCTTCAACAATCAGGAGGTGTTTCTTTGAGGATCTCATGATTAACTGGTCCGGAATTAGTTAAGGCAGTGATTAAATTAATGCTAATTTTAATATTTTAAAGTTACAAAAAATATCTTTAGAAATACCTTTGATCAATAAGGTTTAACTTATTGATCAGGTATTAAATCCGATTGTTAATTTTTCAATATCTGAGATAATTATGGCAATAAAAATCAGTAACCCATCCGTAATTGAATCAGCGGGTAATAAACCCAAAATAATTCAGGAATTTTTCGGGAGGGTTAATTCCGGCAACAGCAATATAAGCATTGCCAGGATGAAAAGTCCCGCGGGCTGGGTTGAACCGGCACAGACCCCGGAGTTTGATGAATATACTCTCGTCCTGAAAGGAATGCTGAGAGTTGAAACAAAAACCGGCGTAATTGATGTGCACGCCGGAGAAGCCGTGATGACACCGAATGGGGAATGGATAAGGTACAGCACTCCCGGAGATGAGGGCGCGGAATATATTGCAGTGTGTTTACCGGCATTTTCACCCGATACGGTACACAGAGAAGAATAATTGAAAATATCCTTATAATACGGAAATGAGAACTCCAGGTTCAATGGTAAAATTTTTTTGGTTAATTCATGACCAATTGTAAGTTGTTTCAGTTAATTTAAATTCAGTAATCATACCTGTGCTGAAAAATATTTCCTCCTGCGTTCTGCAGTCTTAATATTTATGAAAAAGTCACATAATCCTGGTGAATTGAAGAATTCAGGCTCACTGTGTATCGGATATTATACAATATATAAGTGAGTTAAATTCACAAAAATTGAAATATGA
>CAYPMQ010000347.1:0-3564 GCA_964411625.1 uncultured Ignavibacteriaceae bacterium | reverse complement strand
AAAGTGGAGCACTACTGAAACACCCGAAATGAAGAAACTCATTAAACACGCCTCCCGCACCCTGATAAAAATGGGGCATAAAGAGGCTCTGGCACTTTCAGGTGCATCGCATAAGACAGAAATAATCTTTGATGACCCGGTAATTGAAAGTAAATCGTTAAATTTGGGAGAGTCGCTTTGCTTTTCTTTTACGGTGAAATCGGCTGCTGATTATGATCAGAATCTGATCATTGATTTCATTGTGCATTTTAAGAAAGCCAACGGAAGCAATGCACCAAAGGTTTTCAAACTGAGCACAAAAACCCTTAAGCCGGGCGAAACTTTAACCGTAAGCAAAAAACACAGGATTCATAAAATAACTACCCGTGAGTACTACCCGGGTGAACAGTTCCTTGATGTTCAGATTAACGGAAATGTTTACCCTATGGGCAGCTTTTTTCTCAATATTAATCAGACAGGAAAATGAAAGATTTAATTGCCAAACTTGACCCCGGAAATCAGTTTTCGGTACTTGAAAACTCATACAAACAGATTGAAATCTCTCTTCAGACTGATCTCTCAAATATTAAAACCGATGGCTCTGGTATAACATCCGTAATCATCACGGGTCTTGGCGGCTCAGCCATTGCAGGTGATCTTGTTTCAAACCTTTTCAGGGATGAGATAACCATACCTTATTCGGTGAACAGAAATTACAATCTTCCCGCTTATGCGGGCAATTCCACTCTTCTTATCGCTTCATCATACTCAGGCAATACCGAAGAAACCATTTCAGCTCTCACTGACGGACTGAAGAGAGGATGCAGAATAATCTGTCTCACAACGGGAGGAAAAATCCTTGAAATGGCGAAAGAACATAATCTGAGTTATGTACTTCTCCCTACCGGCTTTCAGCCGAGATTTGCACTTTATGCGGGCTTAACCACGCTGGTCAGAACACTAAATCATGTCGGTATCATAAAAACGGGTGATGAATTCATCAGTGCAATGCTTGAACTGATCAGGTCAAAGAGTGTGATCCACAATTGTGATAATTCTGAAGCTGTTAAAATTGCACAGAAAATATTTAACACGATTCCGGTTGTTTATTCTGCTGCAGATTATACTGATGCCATTGGCGAGCGCTTTAAATGTAATCTGAATGAGAACAGTAAAATGCATGCATTCCATAACGTCGTTCCCGAAATGAATCATAATGAGATCATAGGCTGGGAAACAGTCAGCGGCGATACTTCAAATCTTTCGGTCATAAATATCCTTGATGAATCTTATCACCAGCAGACTATTAAAAGATTTAACATAGTCACTCAGCTTATTCTTGATAAGGGAATCAGTGTTCTGCACATTCTCAGTGATCAGAAAGATATGAAAATGCGGCTCATGGATATGGTCTATCTGCTCGACTGGGTAACTTATTACGCCGCAATCCTCAACGCCAAAGACCCCTCTGAAATTGATTTCATTCATCTGCTGAAAAAGGAGCTGGCAGGTTAGGGTTTAGGGTCTGGGGTTTAGTGTTAGTTTATCCGGGCCTGTCCCGATTCACCGGGATTGATCTTTTATCGAAGCAGCATAAATGAGGTATTGAGAATAAAATTCTTACTTCCTGTGAAGCGGATTTATGAAAATAATTTATAAGCCGGTCGCATAAAGTTTCATGTAACCGGCTTAAGTCTTAAAGGCGCAAAATAAATTTTTACAGGAGTTTTGCCGCTATTGCAAACAGCAACTGCCTGTATAGAATACTTACAGCCCCGGATGTTAATTATACCCTCAATCTTTCATTTCTCATTAACCTCCCATCGGTTGGTTATCTAAAACAACAATGAAGTTAACTGATAATTACAAATAACTGTTACTTTTCATTTCAGATCGGGAAATTCCATACATAAAGATACATCATCAGTTTATCTGTACCGTGTCACTCACCCCTTGATTGTTTCCGAAAACAAATATTAAACTCAAAACTGATGCTTTCAAACCTCAAAACTTCCATAAAACCGAGTTTTAGAAAGACTGGTGCTTAATTATAGCCCTATTTTAGTAAAACCATCTTTTTAGTCCTGACAAAATCATCTGTTTTGATTTGATAATAATACATCCCGCTTGCAAGAGTTCCGGCATTAAATCTGACTTCATGGATACCTGCGGAAAATGGTTGGTTTATTAATGTAGTTATTTCTTCGCCCATGGTATTAAAAATTGTAATTCTGATATTGCTTTCAGAAACAAGCGAGAAGCGGATGGTTGTTTCAGGATTAAAAGGATTAGGGTAATTCTGAAAGAGTTCATAATTAAGTACTGATTGAGTCTGAGGTTCCTGAGTGTTTAAAAGGCTGTTAGTTGAAATCCGGGTTGAGTGCCTCCATATTTCAAATACTCCTGAATCGGTAAAAAGATTGTAGTATATAAATACTTCTTTTTCAGCAATGAAACTCTCAGGATCTGTTCGTTTTTTATTTTTGGAGCCATCATCAGCTCTGATCATAAAACGAAGCTGATCATCCGGCTCAATATCTGTTACCCATACTTCTGCATAAACATAGGAGGCGCTTGTGGGAACTTCTTTTATGACAAAACTGATATAGGATCTGTTACCGGCAGTGAAAGGTTCCGGTGAACCTATATACCTGAATTCTGATGCACCGGGCACTTCAATAGAAATTATTTTATCCCAGTACATGCCACCATTATCCTTGTAAATACATATCGAGGTGTCATTAACTATTGCCATAGTCACTAATTGATTATATTCAGGAGCAAACCAGCCATATGTATAGGTTTTATTCTCAGAATCATTAGTAATCTGAACTTCTGTTTTAGTTTCCGTGTCGTAAAGAAAAATCTGACCGGCTTGCGGACCTGTTTGTTTAACATAAAAAAACTTTCTTGTGCCATTCACCCACCTTACCCCTGCATCGGTAGTATCAATAATCGTCTCACTCAATGGGTTATTCTCATCTGTCCACCCAAAAACACCTGTCTCTAATGAAACTCCCTTAGAAAAAAGCAATCTTATGCTCTCTGAAGAATATGATTTTGTAGCAAGAATTGATAATCTTGGCATCGGTCCCTGAGTCAGACTTTCCTTTACTACACTTGAACCGTTAAGAGTGGCACGCCAGGCCTGCGGAACTGAACCATTGGATTTTGTATAAAATAAAGACCAGCCGGTAGTGTCAAATCCGAATTCAGGACCATTGAAACTCGTTATTAACGGAGTTGCCCCTGTATCAATTAAAATATCCAATCCTGATGATGAGTTGAATCGCCCGGTATTCGGATTTAATTCGCTGATCCATATTTTGCCATCTTTCGACTGATGCGCCATCAAATTCAGATCACTGTAAATTTCCGGATCAATATAGCTTATTCCTTCGGGTGTTATTCTGATTGAATTCTCTTCTTCCCGGTTTGATCCCAAAAGATATTCCCAAACCGGTTTAAGAACGGGTTCACCTGTTACAGAGTCAAGCGGTGTCATCCAATCCACTGCTGTGCAATTATGAAAATTTGTCTGCGTCGGTGTGGTATCAATCTCAATACTTGTTATAAGACTATGAG
>CAYPMQ010000346.1:0-3572 GCA_964411625.1 uncultured Ignavibacteriaceae bacterium | reverse complement strand
GTCTTATAGCTTATGTTCTTGGCATTACAAAAATCAATCCGCTTGAATTCGATCTCCTCTTTGAAAGATTCCTAAATCCTGCCAGAAGATCAATGCCTGATATTGACGTTGATTTTGCCGATGAGGGGAGAGGAGAGGTTATTGAATATGTCAAAAGGAAATACGGTGCCGATTCAGTCTCCCAGATCATTACTTTTACGACTCTGTCATCAAAAGCGGTGATAAGGGATGTTGCCCGTGTTCTTGATATACCCTTATTTACAGTAAATAATATTACCAAACACATTCCCTCTATATTCGGTAAGGTATATAAAATATCCGAGGCGCTGGAGAAAGTGCCTGAGCTTAAATGGATTAACACAACATCTGATGAGAAGATCAAAAATCTTATAAAGTACGGCAAAGTTCTTGAGGGAATGAACCGTAATGCCTCGAAACATGCTGCAGGAGTTGTTATAACACCCGGTCCTGTTATGAATCTTGTGCCGCTGGCAGTTGTGGGATCTTCAGCCGGTGATATCGTGACACAATACAGCATGAAGGAGCTTGAAGAGAACGGTCTGCTGAAGATGGATTTTCTGGGACTCAGAACTCTCAGCATTATTCAGGATACATTAAAGTTTATTAAAGAGAACCGGCCGAAAGAACAATGGATTGAGGATATTGACAAAATCCCGTTTGATGACGATAAGGCGTATAAAATTTTCTGGAACGGACAGACTACGGGTATATTCCAGTTTGAATCTGCCCCGATGCGTAAATATTTGAAAAAACTTAAACCGGTTTCCGTCAAAGACCTTTCTGCCATGAATGCGTTATACAGACCGGGCCCCATGGCATTTATAGATGACTTTATTGACAGAAGGTTCGGACGCAAGAAGATTGAATATCTGCATCCCGTGCTTGAGCCTATTCTGAAAGAAACATACGGCATTATAGTTTATCAGGAGCAGGTTATTCAGATTGCTAATCAGATGGCGGGAATGTCGCTTGCCGATGCAGATTTGCTCAGACGCGCTATGGGTAAAAAGGATGCTGCCGAGATGCAGAAGCAGAAAGATAAATTTATTGAAGGATCTGTTGCAAAGGGAATTCCGAGGGATGTGGCTGTAAAGATGTTTGATCTGATTGAGCAGTTTGCAAACTACGGATTCAACAAATCCCATTCAGTGGCATACTCATATCTGGCATATCAGACTGCATATCTGAAGGCGCATTTTACCGAAGAATTCATAGCAGCAAACCTGACGCATGAAGTGAATGATCTGGATAAGGTGGCTCTGTTTCTCGAGGATTGCAGGAAATTTGGTATCAAGGTTCTCCCGCCCGATGTAAACAACCCCACTGTTTACTTTAATGTGGAAAAGGGAAAGATCAGGTTCGGGCTTTCAGCGATTAAGAATGTCGGAGTTGGTGCAGTTGAGGAAATTATAAGAGCAAGAAAAGAGCTTGGCAGAAATTTTGCTGACATCTATGAATTCGTTTACAAGGTTGATCTGAGAACAGTGAATAAGAGAACCCTTGAAGGTCTGGTTCTGGCAGGTGCGTTTTCTGAGATGCACGGAAACAGGAAAGAGCTTTTTAATAACATAGAAATGCTGATAAACTACGGCACCAAAGCCAGGGAAGTAGTTGACTCAATGGCCGGCGGGCTTTTTGGTGATTCGTTTGATGAAACAAACGTTCCCAGACCGGGGCTGGTTAAGTTTGATGACTGGACAAAAGAGGAAAGTCTGAAAAATGAACGTGAGGTAATGGGATTTTATATGTCAGGTCACCCTATGCGGCAGTTTGAACTTGAAGACAGATCATTCTCAAATATAGAGCATATAGAAGATATCGCAGAAACGGGAATGGATAATATCAGGGTATGCGGCATCATTAATAACCTGGAAACCAGAATGGACAAGAAGGGGAATAAAATGGCCATCTTTGCCCTCAACGGGCTGCGAGGTACTTTTGAGTGTATGATGTTTGCTTCTGTTTATGAAAAGTTCAAAAACGTTATTACACCTGAAAACCCCGTAATATTATCCGGTAAGGCCGAGCCTACGGGTGACGCTGTGAAAATTATGGCAGAAGAAGCGATTCCCCTGATTACTGCGCGTAAAAGTTTGGTGAAGTTTCTGAAAATTTCAATCGAAACGGATAGCAATGTTATAAATAATCTTGATAAACTCAAACAGATCGCTTCCTCAGGAAATGGAGGGATTCCTATAATGTTTGAGCTCAGTGAGCCTGAGGAAGAAGGATATATCAGAGTACGAAGGTTTTTATCAAGAAAATATAACGTTGATATAAACAGTACTATGATAGATAAAATAACGGAGTTGTTCGGAGAAGATCATCTTTTTCTTGTTCCGGGCAGATAGTATCGGAAAAGTGCAAAAATTTATGGCTTATCAAAAAGAATTGACTTATGAAGAAAAAATTATTATATAGAAATCCGGTTTCAGAGAAGCAATCCTGATGCTTTCTGTTACAGGTTCTTCCGGGAGGTAAGTCGGGAGTACAGCCTGGCGGGAATGCGGGTTCCCGTTAACAGCCACGGCTTTTTTTGATTTGTATTAAATAAATCAAATTAGTATTTTCGGAATTCAAATTAAAATTCTATCGGAAGGAATCTTAAGATAATGTCAGGTAATCAGAATAACGTTGAATATGCACTGGTATTAGGAGCATCATCCGGATTTGGCGGAGCAACTGCTTTAAGGCTTGCAAAAGACGGATACAATATAATAGGCGTTCATTTTGACCGTGCAGCAACCATGCCTAACGCAGAGAAGATTATCAGTGAGATACAGGCTCTGGGCAGGGATGCAAAGTTTTATAACGTTAATGCTGCAGATCTCGATAAAAGGGATGAAATTCTTGACGATCTTGATAAACGTCCTTCAGGTAAACCACAGATTAAAGTACTCCTTCACTCGCTTGCTTTCGGTACATTAAAGCCATTTGTATCATTTACACAAGATAAATCATTAACCAAAGCGCAGATGGAAATGACACTTGATGTCATGGCGCATTCATTAGTTTACTGGACTCAGTCCTTGGTAGAAAGAGGATTTCTTGCCCGCAAAGCAAGAATATTTGCGCTTACCAGTTCCGGTTCACATTCCGCTATTCCTTATTATGGTGCTGTTTCTGCAGCCAAGGCCGCAATTGAATCACATATCAGGCAGCTTGCAGTTGAGCTGGGGCCTCTTGAAGTATCCTGCACTTCAATTATGGCAGGTGTAACCGATACTCCAGCGCTCAGAAAAATTCCCGGTTCTGTTGAAATGATTGATGTTGCCAGAAGAAAAAATCCGCGCGGCAGACTCACCACACCTGAAGATGTTGCAAAAGTAATATCATTATTATGTCAGGATGGCGGTGAGTGGATTAACGGCGGCCTCGTGCATGTTGACGGCGGCGAGGATATTGTGAACTATGTTGGTCAGAACAGTAACATATAATAATTAAATACGGAATTAAGGATGAAACCTTTAGAAATTACAGACGGAAATTTTGAAACTGAAGTAATTAATTCAGACAAACCTGTTTTAATTGACTTTTGGGCTGTATGGTGC
>CAYPMQ010000345.1:0-3580 GCA_964411625.1 uncultured Ignavibacteriaceae bacterium | reverse complement strand
AAATGTTATCTCGTCATATTCAGAGGCAAAAATAAAGGTGAGGTGATTGAGGTGAAGAAATAAGCGATATGCCCTCATTTATTAATTTTCATGAATTTTCTGCTCAATCAGCTGAATATCTTAAAGTTCTGCAAACCTGGTTCGGCCCGCTTGTATCACTCTTTTGATTTTGATTGATTAATTACGCTCTCTCATCAAATCTGAATTATATCCTCAGTTGACATTTATCATTGATTCACCGCGAGCTAATTAGTAAATTTAAATTGTAAATTAAAATTATTGCGGATTAAACATATTCAGATGTTTGACCTACATTTAACCAAAGAAAAAAAGCAGGAAGAACACCAGGTTCTTGAGATTTGTGAGGAGGAAGTATCCACCGGAACAAAACTCGAGTGCCGTGTTGTGCTTTATAATGATGACTGGCATACATTTGATGAGGTCACCAACCAGATAATCAAAGCCACCCGGTGTGATTTTGAAAAGGCGAGATCACTCACCTTTGAAGTACACGTAAAAGGCAAAGCAATCGTTTTTACGGGTGCTCTTCAGAAGTGCCTTAAAGTAACGGCCGTTCTTGAAGAAATTGCTCTCCATGCCCAGATTATTATGTGATTTTTACATACTTTTGAGGCCGGATATCTCACCGTTTAATCAATAGTCAGATTACAAAATGAAAATAAAAATATCATTCGCTACGATCATTCTGTTTTTTTCGCTCGGATTTATTCATGCCCAGAATAAGACGGCAGCGCTGAAAACTCAGATAGATCAGGTCCTTTCCAATCCGTTTTTTGAAAGCTGCATAGGCGCTGTTAAAGTTTATGATCTTACCGGCAATACCGAACTTTACAGTAAAAATGATAAACTGCTGCTTACCCCTGCTTCAAATATGAAAATTCTGACATCGGCTGCGGCATTGATTTATCTTGGGGAGAAACACAATTTTGTAACAACTTTTTATTATACCGGTGCAATAAAAAACGGTGTGCTTGAAGGTGATCTGATTGTTAAAGGGGGAGGTGATCCGCTTTTTAAGGCTTCCGATCTGGATGCGGCAATTAATGAACTTAAACAAAAAGGTGTAAGAGAAATTAATGGTTCGGTCATAGGTGATATTTCTCTGATGGATTCACTATACTGGGGGCAGGGCTGGATGTGGGATGATGATCCCTCAACAGATGCACCTTACCTTTCTCCCCTCACAATAAATAAAAATACCTTAAACGTTACAGTTACAGGAGCTGCCGCCGGTGATGCCCCGGCCGTTAAACTGTTCCCTGAAACCCCGTATTTTACAATTATTAATAATGCACGCTCAGTGCCCTATCCCTTGAAAGATCTTGAAGTCACCCGTGACTATGTCAATTTCAGAAATGATTTAATTATCCGGGGAGATATTCAGCCCGGTTATTCTGTTGCTTACAATATTAATTTCAGGCAGCCTGAACTGGTGTTTCTGCATATTTTTAAGAGCAGACTTGAAAAAGCGGGGATTAAAACAACAGCCGAGCTGAAAATAAGGGAACTCCCGGAAAATGCACAGTATCTCACTGCGGTAAGCAGGCCTATCATGGAGGTGGTGGATGACTTGAATAAAGTTTCTGCCAATATTAATGCGGAAATGCTGTTGATTGCCATGGGAGGAAAAATTAAGAGCAAAGGGATAAGTTTTTCTGACGGCAAAAAATACATTGACAGCCTTATCATTCTGACAGGTATGAATCCTGCCAACTATTACATATCTGACGGATCCGGAGTTTCACGTTACAATCTGGTAACCACTGAACTGCTCACAGAAGTACTGAAATATTTTTATTACTCAAAGCCTTCTCTGTATCCCAGACTGCTTAAGAGTTTTCCGGTTGCGGGGGTTGATGGCACTCTTAAGAACAGGATGAAAAACACCGTAGCATTTCAGAGGGTGAAGGCTAAAACGGGAACACTCGCCGGGGTGGTATCATTATCCGGTTATACAACAACACTCTCCGGCAAAACTCTTGCATTTTCGGTTATACTTGAAAATTTTGTAACCAGTATTTACACTGCACGCTCTTACATTGATAAAATCTGTGAAATTATAACAGGTTACTGATTTGAGTAAAATTGCATTTATTTATGATGATGTTTTTCTTAAACATAAGTCTAAGTACAGCCATCCCGAGCGGCCGGAAAGGGTTATTTCAATCATTGAGGGGCTTAAAGCTTCAGAAATCGCTGAATCTGCAGATCTGATCAAACCGGGTAAGGCAGATCCTGCAGACATCATGAGAGTTCATACAAAGGATCACTATGAACTGGTTGAAAACACGGCAGGGAAATCATATTCACAGCTTGATCCCGATACTTATGCGGGTGGAGACAGTTTTGAAGCTGCCCTTTATGCCTCAGGTGCTGTGATTGATGCTGTAAAACTTGTGACTTCCGGGAAGTATCATTCGGCTTTCTGCTGCGTCAGACCGCCCGGACATCATGCCGAACGTGACACACCGATGGGTTTCTGTCTTTTTGATAACATTGCTGTGGGCGCTGCCTGGTTCTGCGCAAATAATCCCGGTAAAAGAGCAGCCATCGTGGATTTTGACGTTCACCACGGCAATGGCACGCAGGATATTTTTTACGTCAGGAGTGATGTTCTGTTTATTTCACTTCATCAGGATCCTCTTTACCCGTTTAAAGGTAAAAAACATGAAACGGGGTACGGAGAAGGAAAGGGGTTTACTTTAAATTTCCCTCTTCCGGCAGGTACTGCAGGAGAGGTGTACAGAGAAATATTCAGAAATGAGATTATCCAGGCACTGAGAAAATATTCGCCTTCTGTTTTATTTATTTCTGCCGGATTTGATGCCCACAGGTCAGACCCTCTCGCAAATATGTCCCTTGAAACTAACGACTATTTTGAATTAACCCGGATTCTGAAAGACTTTGCGGCTGAAAAAAATATCCCCGTAGTCTCGGTGCTTGAAGGCGGCTACAACCTCAATGCGCTTTCGGAATCAGTAATTGCTCACCTCAGAGGTTTAATATAACAATGAAGATCAGACACTATATCTTGTTGCTTATTCCATTCATCCTTTTAATTTCAGGCTGCGGCAAAAAAGAGGAAGATCCGGTTGATAAAAAAGTAAAGTATATTATAAAAGATAACCCTGTTATCCCGAAATTCCACGCAGATTCAGCTTATGCTCTTATTAAGAGACAGGTTGATTTTGGTCCGCGTGTTCCGGGAACAGAAGGGCACCGTAAAGCCCGTGAATATTTTGTAGGATTTCTGCGCGAAGTAACAGACACCGTTATCGAACAGAATTTTACCTACAATGGTTATGACGGTGAGGTACTTAACCTCACTAATATTATTGCAAAAATCAATTCTGACTCAACCAAAAGGATATTACTTAGCGCCCATTGGGATACCAGACCCAGGTCTGATATGGAAAAAGATTCCTTAAAAGCAGCTAAACCTATTACTGGTGCAAATGACGGGGCAAGCGGAGTGGCTGTTCTGCTTGAGACTGCGAGAATTCTCAGCCTTAATAATCCCGGTTATGGTGTTGATATCGTACTTTTTGACGGTGAGGAT
>CAYPMQ010000344.1:0-3588 GCA_964411625.1 uncultured Ignavibacteriaceae bacterium | reverse complement strand
GTATAAAACAGTCTTAACATCTGCCCCGAGCTCTGAAAATATCATTCCTGATTCAGTTACACGATCTTTGGGTATATGGAAATCCGAATCACTGCATCCCAGGAAAACCGGGGTTCCGTTGAAACCATTCTTATAATTTGCCTTGTTGATTTCCTTGCCAATCAGTCCGCCGCTTAAAATGAACACTCCTCCGTATTCAGCTCCGCTGCGTGCTGTGAATTCTGCAGTAAGGCATGCACCCTGTGAAAAGCCGAGAAAGTAAATCCGGCTGCTTTCAAGGCCGTGATTGCTCATAATATCTTCTGTAAGTTTTTTAAGAAGTCCGAGAGCAGAGTCAAGTCCCGGCTGATTCATCTCTTCAGGGTAATTGAACGGGAAAGGATACCATGTATTGCCGGTTGCATCAGGTGCTGCTAAAAGAGTGCCTTCGCCCGTGCTGAGATAATTCGCCAGGGTAAGAATTGATGAGGCATCGGCTCCTCTTCCGTGAACCATTATAATAGCTCTGTTTATTTCCTCGCCTTTTGGCTTGACGTATCTGGTGTTTTCTATTTTGTGAATCATGATTCGCCTTCTTATCAATACTTTAATTCGGGCAGAACTTTTTTAATAGTCTCCCGGTGCGGTTCATACCATGCCGGCAGTTTGAGATCTTTCCCAAGACTGCTGATATCTTCATCAATCGTGAAACCGGGCGGATTGGTTGCAACTTCAAACAATACTCCTCCGGGCTCTCTGAAATAAATTGATTTGAAGTAATTTCTGTCAAGAACGGTTGTTACATTCATTCCGTAAGACATCAGTTTCTCACGCACAGCAAGCTGATCTTCTTCTGTTTCAACCGCAAATGCTATGTGATGTATTGAACCGGCACCCTGCCCGGCAAGGGGAGCATTTTTATTCACTGTCATATCAATGTAATAACCGGCTGTATTTCCGCCGGAACTTAATCTGAAAGTGCCGCTGCCTTCACTGATCATATCGTAATCCATCACCTCTGTGAGGAGTTTTATAGTCTTCTCTGAAGCTATTTCATTAAGGTTAACGGAATAGATTCCTTTAACTGCAAATTCATCAGGGATACCGCTTATTCCTTTGGAACTTCTCAGATCACATTCGGCAGCCACGAGTTCAATGCCAAGTCCGTCATAGTCCTGAAACCTGATATATGACTCATTAAACCTTTTCTGAGGCATGTCATAACTGATATTAAATGATGAAAGTCTCTCCATCCAGAACGCAAGCGAATCTGCCTGAACTGAAAAAGAAGTCCAGTTAACCTCACCGATTCCTCTGGTGCCTCTGTTTATCCTTCCGTAGGGAAAAAAGGTCATAATAGAACCCGGTTCCGCGTTGAAGTTGCCATAATAAAGATGATAAACATCAGGCGTATCAAAATTCACCGTGAGTTTAACCACCCTCAAGCCTAAAACCTTCGTGTAAAAATCGACATTTTCCTGTGCATCTGCAGCGAGCGCCGTAACGTGATGTAATCCTTTAATCAGCTTTGTCATATTATCTCCTGAAATGTATGTAATAACAATATATGTATATACAACTAATGATGTAAAAAAATTTTTAATCTCTCAGCTTCTCAAGCAGGGAGTTAAGTGACTTAATTTCTTCTTCCGATAAATCAGGATTGATGAGTTTGTCAAAAACAATATCAGCGTCAACCTTTTTCAAAAGATCAAGCCCTTTTTCAGTAAGATTTATCGAGTAAAATCTTCTGTCTTCCGGCGATTCAGTCCTTACAAGATAATTTTTCCTGAGGAGTTTTTCCACAATCCTGCCGGTATTTGATGATTTCTCAATCATTCGTGAGTGAATATCTCTTATACACATGGGATTTGGATGCGATCCTCTCAATATTCTCAGAACATTATACTGTTCACTTACCAGACCAAACTTTTTAAGTTTTTCATTAATTCTGCTCTTAACCCTGCTGGCTGAAACCATAAGGTTCAGATGCAGTTTCTGATGCTCTGAAAGAAAATTAGTGGTTTTTAATTCTTCTTCAATTTTCATGTCCGAAATGTATGTATATACAACTAATTTTGCAAGTATGGTTCTGCAGGATGTGATAAGATCACAAAAATCAGTCTTAAGTTTATTTTTTTTCTCTGCGAGCAGAGAGCGCACGCTGAAATTTGAGAGTGTTTCGTTCCCAGAAAACACCGTCATCATAACCCTGAATTGACTTGTTTTCTTCTGAAAGCAAAAGACGTTTTTCTGCAGCTGCCGCATAGAAAGGATCAATTTCAATGCCCAGATAACGGCGTCCCAGTTTTTTTGCAGTGACTGAAGTTGTCCCTGAACCCAGGAAGGGATCAAAAACAAGGTCACCTTCACGGCTGCTAGCCAATATCAGCTTGGCTATCAGTTTTTCGGGCTTCTGAGTAGGGTGATCAGTATTTTCCGGCATTGACCAGAAGGGGATGGAGATATCGGACCAAATGTTTGATGGATAAGTATCTCTGTATTTTCCATGTTCACCCTCTTCCCAGTCTTTTGGAGTACCACTTTCAGTCTTATAAGGGGCAAGCACTTGTCTGCGCAATTTTACGGCATCCACATTAAAATAAAAGTTATTAGAATTTGTGCAGTACCAGATATCTTCAGTACAGTTTTTAAAATTATCCTTTGAACCACGACCCTTTTCACGCTCCCAGGTGATACGGTTTCTGATTCTGAAGTGCTTTTTCAGAACGTCATAAACAGGT
Organism: uncultured Ignavibacteriaceae bacterium; assembly: GCA_964411625.1. GTDB lineage: Bacteria > Bacteroidota > Ignavibacteria > Ignavibacteriales > Ignavibacteriaceae > JABWCA01. Next base: position 865 of record CAYPMQ010000344.1, on the reverse strand, counting down.
ACAGAAGTTTTCCAGTCGCAGCAAAAATAGACGGAGGCATCAGGTTTGAGTGTTCTTTTTACTGGTATAAGCCAGGATTCTATCCATTGAGCATAAATATCTTCTTCCAAAGCGTTAAAGCCCGAGGAATTAAATTTTTTTCTGATATTATAGGGAGGATCAAGAATCAAAAGATCAACAAACGATTCAGGGAGCCGGGGTAACACTTCAAAAATATCACCGAGAATGGTTTTGTTGGCGGGAACAGTTCCTGCACTGATTGCATTTGCACTGAGCACAAATTTTAATAATGAAGCAGTTTCTTCCTCTGTGAGAGTGAGTGTTCTGTTATAAGGTGCACGTTCTTTTTTCTCTGCCATAAATTCAATAATTCCGTATAAATGATTGCGCTTGTAAGACTATCATTCAGAAAATCAAACCACAAAAATACAGAAATATTTTATCAAACCATTGACTTTCATTTTGTCTATATCGTATATTTACGATATACAATTTAAAAAATAGGAAAACGCCTGCGGCTAAGTGAGCGGAGAAAAAGTATCAGCCAGGTGAATAGTAATACACTTAACTATACTTAAAGTCTGAAACGAACAACAAGCAACGAACAACAAATATAATGGCTTATACCAAACGAGAAAAATTTACACCGGAAGAAATATGGATTGCTGATGTAGCCAAGGCTATATCGCACCCCGCGAGGGTGGCAATCCTGAAAATATTAAGTGAGCAGAATGTCTGCATGTGCGGCGATATAGTTGAATTACTGCCGCTCTCTCAATCGACAGTTTCGCAGCATTTGAAAGAACTTAAGCGTGTGGGTCTGATCAAAGGTGAAATAGACGGACCAAAAGTCTGTTATTGCATA
>CAYPMQ010000343.1:0-3613 GCA_964411625.1 uncultured Ignavibacteriaceae bacterium | reverse complement strand
TATAAAGAGTTATGCCCTGTTTTGACCTAAAATGAAATTTCTCTTAACTTTTTTCATAATTCACCACTTAAAAAGGTATGTTCTGAGGCTGTTTTCATCACCGTTTATATACTTAATCAGGTCTTTAACGGACCTTTTCATCAAGTCATTATAAGTCACCGTTTCATCTCTGTAAATAAATGCTGTATTGATTCTTGACAGAAAGATCTTTGCAAGCCTGCCTCTTGAATCATCATCAAGCCGCCCTTTATCATCACATTTCAGTTTTATATCATTTTTACAAAAGAGTGTAATTACGGTCCTGTCAATAACGGGAGCCCTGAATTGTTCAATGAGATCGAATACGAGAGTGGGTGCCTTGTGTGTGGGAGCATGAATATAACTGATGCCGGGATTGAGTCCCTCTTTCAGCACAAGAGTTGTGAGTCTGGAATAGAGGATGCCATAACCGTAATTAAGACAGATATTAACAATGTTCTGTGCACTCTGATGTTCTCTGGTTCTGAATCCCGCACTATCAGGGAGTAATTTCCCGAACGCTTTCCAGTATGAAACTGCGGCAGACCCTTCATACCCCATTGCTTTCTCCCTTATCTTATCAGCCGGTTCATTAAGATTTATCCGTGAAAGTGACTTCAGATTCTGGTTCATTGCCAATAAGAATTCACTAATCTCGTTCAGACTCTTTTTATCTCTGCGGTTTTTAGTAAAATACCTGATAACGGCAATCTGATTCTTGATTTTGGTTTCGGAGAGGATAATGATGATTCTTTTTCCGGTAAGTTCACTCATTGACCTGAGCTGTTTTTCATGCAGACGGGGGTTAATGAAATTGAAACCTGACGTTCTTGCAAAAGGGTTACCGTATTTGTCAAAATAGAAGATATCTATACCATTCTCTGTGCAGAACTTAACGGCATCTGTACTCAGAGTGCATGAGGCTGACATCATGTTTACAGTTTTCACCTTTGAAGCGAGAACTGTTTTAATAACCTGCCCCTCCCGCTTGAGAACAAGTTTATTCCCGTCTTTTCCGAGCGTGGTTCCGTAAGTTGTTATATTAAGATCAGCATCAGTTATAAAACTTTTTTCATATTTTTTCCTTTTGGATGTGACTTTCCGCCTTACATCCGAATCGGCCGCAGAGCGGGGGGCATACTTTGAATTTGAAATTTCTTCATAAATCTCCTTTTTGACCTGTTCAAAGCCGGAGGAATCACGGGTGCAGTTAAAATCGATTCGGGATAAGAATTCCCTCAGCTTCTGCGAATCTTTCAGAACACCCGAGTGCTTTTCCTTTTTCAACCTGGAGGTAAGTCTGATTCTGAATTCATCCTCTATGAGAATCAGCTGATCCCTGGTTTCAAACGGTTCATAATACCGCCTGAACCCTTCAAACATAGTGGCGGCAGCAGCTATAAGCTCCTCTGCTTTCAGTTCAGATGTCATCCGCTTTATTTCAGCCATTATGGCGGCAAACTTTGTTTTACAAATTGACCTTGATTTTAAGGTCAGGTGTATTCCGCAGAAATCAAAGCCCTCAGAGGCGGTGAACAGCAGCTTGTCGGTTTTATTCAGTTTAAGCTGCAGATGATTATTAAGGAAAGAATTAATAAAATCAAAGGATGTTTTTATCTTTTCCTTTTCTTTTGCCATTATCAGAATATTATCAGCGTAACGAACATTTATGATACCTGAGCTTGCAAGAGCGAGATCGAGGTCATTAAGATATATGTTTGAGAGCAGCGGAGAAAGAACTCCGCCCTGGGCAATTCCTTTCTTTCTGACTATATATCTGCCTTGAAAAATATCACCCGTGAGCACCCACATTTCAACAAGCCTGATAATAAATGGGTCAGTGAAAAATGACGGCAGTTTACCAAAAAGGATGTTATGATCAATCGTGTCAAAAAAGTCATCGATATCAACAGGCAACGCAAAATTGTAACCACGCTTAATAAAATCAAATACCCTGTTTATCGCTTTTGTGTGCCCTTTACCGGGGCGGTAGGCATAAGAGGTGTCTGTGAATCTTTTATCAATTATGATGTTATATTTTAAATAAACGGCAATCTGCGCAATTTTATCACGAAGTGTTATTATACCAAGCGGACGGTACTCATCGGGTTTTCCTGATTTTTCAATGAAGATTTTTTTGTATGGCTCAGGCACATACTTGCCTGAAATCAGTTCTTCTGAAAGTTCCTGAAGATTATGATCAAGCCGGGAGGCAAATTCCTCCAGCGTAACACTGTCAATGCCGGCAGCCTTCCCTTTAATTTTTGCCTGCTCCCATGCTTTCATAAGGGCAGTTTTTGAAAAAATTTCTGCCGGCTCAGGGCATTTCTGTATTCCCCCGGGTCCCGGCACCTCCAGACCGGGATGAGGGAAAGACTTGTTCACACTTTTTTGCGGACTGAATAACCTGCCCTTTTCAGAAACAGCAGAGGGTTGGGCATGCTTCTGAACTGCAGTGCCGGCGGGCGCAGAATTGCTCCGTGTGGTTTCGTATTCTTCATGCCCTGCTGCAGTCTGATCTGAATCAGGATCAGCGCTGCCTGTGCCTGATTGAACCGGGGGTTTTTGGAGTCCGGTTTTTACGGGATCATCTTCAAGAAATTTTGACAGAACCGATGAGTGTGCCATAATTAATCACCCTTTCCGTCATCAATGACATTCATTTTCCTGATTGTGTAATGTGTACCCAGAGAAAAACGCTTTTTCTCACATTTGCCGCAGAAAGGTATAAAAATAACGGAGTCTGATTTCTTTGTAATAAGCGGAGCGATTTTATTTCTGAGTATATTTACTTTTTTTTCTGTAAGCTCACACTCGAAAACCGAATATTGAACGCGTACCCCGTACTCCGCAATAATTTCGGAAACTATACGGCGCAGTTTGTCTTTTTCAATATCATAAGATACGATATATCTCATATCCCGCTCAATTTGCTGAAAAATAATTTTAATTTCTTACTATTTTTATTGAAAATCCAGAAAAATTTTCAGATTTTCGATTCAGGAATTGTTTTTTTTCAGGGTTCTTATGAATGATTATGAATTTTACAGGCAGAAGTTCTTTGACGGGCGTAGAATCAAGAAAAGAGAGCTCCGTTTACTGAAGAGGGTAAAGGAAGAAAAATCAGAAGATTACTTTAACAGAGAAATGTATCTCCGCGAGGGTTCAGTATGGGGAATTGAGGATAAAAGTGTCAGCTTTGACACTGCGCGTGATCCTGATTCCCTTAAGGATGGTCTGCGCCCCTGCCTGTGTCTTGACTCCCCGGGAGAGTATAATGATAATCTGCCGGTTGAAATGGCACCCGGCACATCAAAGTTTCACCGGACCGGCATACCGGGTATGCCCACTCTTGCCGTGCAGATCAACCCGAAATCTGCTGATCAAACAACATATTTTTTATTATATGCATCATGGTACGCCATGCAGAAAACACTGAAGAAACACTTTACAGACCTGAAGGAAAGTGATTTGGCTGAGATGAAAAGATTAAGGGGAGATTATGGCCGCACCTCTGATTGAAAGCTTCCGCTATTACTACACAAACTATAAGAATCCCGATTTAATAATAAGAAACCGTGCTGCAGAGGAGTTA
>CAYPMQ010000342.1:0-3649 GCA_964411625.1 uncultured Ignavibacteriaceae bacterium | reverse complement strand
AAAATACCGGCAGCCACAGCAGAGCCGATTACACCTGCTACGTTTGGTGCCATGGCGTGCATAAGAAGATGATTTGTTTTATCATATTCAAGACCCACCACCTGTGAGACCCTGGCGCTATCAGGAACAGCAGAAACGCCGGCATTACCTATAAGTGGATTGATTTTGTTTTCAGGTTTAAGAAAGAGATTCAGGAACTTGGCAAACAAAACACCGCCCGCAGTTGCCACAACAAATGATACCGCACCAAGCACAAAAATAAGTACTGATTTGGGAGTCAGAAAGGTGGTGGCCTGTGTGGAAGCACCAACCGTCAGACCAATAAGTATTGTAACTATGTCAATCATTGGTTTTGCAGCAGTATCAGCAAGTCTTTTTGTCACACCGCTTTCTTTAAGAAGATTTCCTAAAAAGAGTGTTCCCAGAAGAGGAAGTGCTGAAGGCGATATAAAAGTAGTAAGCAACAGACCTGCAATGGGGAATAGGATTTTCTCAGTTCTTGACACCACTCTTGGGGGTTTCATTCTGATAACTCGTTCTTTCGGAGTTGTAAGAAGTCTCATAACCGGAGGCTGGATAAGCGGAACCAGTGCCATATATGAATAAGCCGAAATAGCTATAGCACCTATAAGTTCGGGAGCAAGTTTTGAAGCCAGGAATATAGCCGTGGGTCCATCTGCACCGCCAATAATACCTATTGCAGCAGCTTCATTGGGGCTGAATCCAAGAGCAATTGCACTGGTAAAAGTGACAAATATACCCACTTGTGCCGCAGCACCAAGAAGGATCAGTCTCGGATTTGAAAGAAGCGTTGAAAAGTCAGTCATAGCTCCGATTCCGAGAAATATAAGTGGAGGGTATATACCTTTCAACACTCCGAAATAAAGGTAATTATACACACTGCCCTGCTCGTAAATACCAATACCCAGGCCGACATTTTCCATGAAAGGGATATTGCCAACCAATATGCCAAAGCCTATTGGTACAAGCAGCAGCGGTTCATAATCTTTTTTAATGGCCAGATAAATAAATGTTATACCAATGCATAACATTATTATATGGCCTAATGTCCAGTTCGCAAAGGACGTATAAGCCCAGAATTTATAAAGTCCGTCCATACTTACTCTCCGATTTCAATCATGACGTCACCTTCTGATACAACATCACCCGGACGCACTTTCACAGATTTAACGGTTCCGTTTTTATCTGAGTTAATTTTATTCTCCATTTTCATGGCTTCAAGCACCAAGAGGAGATCACCTGATTTAACCGTGTCACCTTCTCTTACGACCACACTCAGAATTGTGCCCGGGAGGGGTGACCTGACTGAACCCGGGCCCTTTGCAATATTACCGGAAGTGGTTTTTGTCTGAGATTTATGTATATCGGTTGAAGGAACGGAAGGGGTTCTGACAAGTTTGGGTGTGATAGGTTTCGCCATCTTTTTGTCAACTTCAATTTCATACTTCGTACCGTTAACTTCAATTTCAGCGATGTTCCCCTCCATTGAAATTATTTCAACTTCGTAGTCATTACCATTTATTTTAAAATTATATTTTTTCATTATCGCCTCCGGGTTACCATTTTTTAGTTGACTGCGGATAATGCCTCAGCCCGTAGATTTTAGAACTCCATGGGGAGTAGTTTCTTGAAACCCTCTGAATAGTAAGAACTGTATTTTCAAAATCATGAGTTTCACTGTTAAAGAGATGAAGAGCCATAGCAATTGCTGCGTTTTCCTCACCTGTAAGAGATGAAGCATTCTTTACGGATTTTACAGTTCTGCCGCCTGCATCAGATGCTTTTTTCTCCTGAAGAATGAGGAGTATTTTACTGATAAAAAGAAACAAAATATAAAGCACAAGGAGAGAGATAAAAACAACTCCCATGCCCACAAATGTGATCATAAGACTGTTGCCATTGCCATGACAGTCAACTTCCCAGATTCTGGAGAACTTCAGACCCAGCTGATTCAGTTCGGTACCTGCGGAATCAGAAACGGGCCTGGTTGTAGTTAGGTTACCCGATGACGATTTCAGCGAATCAGTTTTTATCTGATCAGCTTTTCCCGGGTTTTTTGTATTATCAGCAGGATAAATCAAAGCCGTCAGCAGGGAAATAAGGATCAAAAAATAAATTTTACTCATTGCTCACCTCTTATAACGGAATGTTTGCATGCTTTTTAGGCGGCAGAACATCTTTTTTGGTTGCCAGTGACTGGAGCGCCCTGATAACTCTGAACCTGGTATTTCTCGGCTCAATAACGTCATCAATGTATCCATATTTAGCTGCAACGTATGGTGATGCAAACTTATTTCTGTATTCACTTTCTTTTTCGGCAATAAATACGGCTTTTTCATGCGGATCTGTAATAGCTGAGAGTTCTTTCTGATGCAGTATCTCTATTGCTCCTTTAGGACCCATTACTGCAATTTCAGCCATCGGCCAGGCATAGTTTATGTCGCCTTTCAGATGTTTGGATCCCATAACGTCATAAGCCCCGCCATAAGCCTTTCGCAATATAACGGTAACTTTGGGGACAGTGGCTTCACCATAAGCAAAAAGAAGTTTTGCACCGTGAATAATTATTCCGCCGTATTCCTGGGCTGTACCGGGAAGGAAGCCCGGAACATCGACAAATGTGACTATCGGGATATTGAAGGCATCACAGAAGCGGACAAATCTTGCGGCTTTTCTTGATGAGTTAATATCAAGAACTCCTGCAAGGTAGTTTGGCTGATTAGCGACGATGCCAACTGAGATACCGTTAAACCGGGCAAAGCCGGTAATGATATTCGGGGCATAATGTCTCTGAACTTCCATGAACTCGTTATAATCAACAACAGCATGAATAACATCTTTAACATCATAAGGAATCTGAGGATTTTCAGGTATTATGCTGTTCAGGTGATCTTCAAGACGGTCAATAGGATCATCACAGGGCACAAGAGGCGGTTCTTCAAGATTATTCTGAGGCAGGTAACTAAGGAGTTTTCTTATGAGTGCAATTCCCTCTTCCTCATCTTCGGCAACAAAATGAGCAACACCTGATTTGCTGCCGTGCACATAAGCGCCGCCGAGTGATTCTTCGTCCACATCCTCACCGGTAACGGTTTTTACAACTTTTGGTCCGGTCAGGAACATATAACTTGTATCTTTCGACATCAGGACAAAGTCAGTCAGTGCGGGTGAATAAACGGCGCCGCCTGCGCAGGGGCCAAAAATCGCAGAAATCTGAGGCACAACGCCTGAAGCCATTATGTTTCTTTCAAAAATTTCTGCGTAACCGCCAAGGCTTCTTACACCTTCCTGGATACGTGCTCCGCCGCTGTCATTTATACCGATGACGGGAGCGCCAACCTTAAGGGCTTTATCCATGATTTTGCAGATTTTTGCTGCGTACATCTCAGATAACGATCCGCCGAATATGGTGAAATCCTGTGAAAAGAGATATACAAGTCTGCCGTCAATTGTTCCGTAGCCGGTAACCACACCGTCAGAAAGAAAAGTCTGCTGATCAAGCCCGAAGTCAATACATCTGTGGCAGACAAACATGTCAAATTCTTCAAAGCTGCCGGGATCAAGCAGCACTTCAATTCGTTCTCTTGCAGTGAGCTTTCCTTTTTTATGCTGAGCATCAATTCGCTTT
>CAYPMQ010000341.1:0-3661 GCA_964411625.1 uncultured Ignavibacteriaceae bacterium | reverse complement strand
GGTTTAAAGGAAGCTTATCGGTTGTAACAGAGAAAGCCACTTCCTCAACCTATTTTGAGAATCTGAACAACCGACCGTACCCCGGCACATTTCCCAAGATCAGTCAGAAAATTCAGATTTTCAGGATTAACAACTGCTCCGCATTTTGGACAATTTATGTTCATTTTAGTAAGCTGAAGTTACAATTTTAACGGACTTTCATCAGTGAACAGACCCCTGATCTGATCAGCAGGGATTTTAAAGGTGATGATACCCTCCGAGTATGGTGCTATCTCATAATGATTATACATTATTTCCATCCCGTCATCGGTGAAGGTAAAGTTAGAGCCGAGATGGAATTCATCATTGCTGAACCAGTAACCCGATTCAGAAAGAGGAACGTCAGGATCTATTCCTTCTGATTCACGGAATAATTTTTCAGCGATCACTAAAAGTTTCTGCAAACCGTCTTCCCCGAAGAATGACTCGAGTGTGTACTGTTCCCCGGTCTGAGGGTTCAGATGATAAGTCACGGAACTCCAGCTTCCGTGTGCCCCGCCCATGTAACCTCCTTCAGAGAATTCAAGCGTAAGATACCTGTTATTGGAAAAATCGCCATTCACCATGTAAAAATAATGCCAGAACTCTCCGCCAAACATATCACCACTCTGTCGCATCTCAAGATTCGTCTGTTTCATTTCCATGAACATGGTATCATAACGACCGAAATTTGAAAGATTTGTTCTGATAAACTTATTGAGTGAAGCTCCGTTGAAAGCAGGGTTATCTTCATTAAAAACCGGGTATTCATAATCAAGCTGAACATAAGGATCTCCTTCAGGAGAAAGCTCCGATCTGAGGGAATCACCAACAATAACGGCTACCTCAGGATCTTCAATACTGAGACTTTGTGCAGAAACAAATCCAGCAAACACAAAAAATGAGAATAGAATGAAAAATATTCTGGTCATATTAACTCTTAAGAACTGAAAAATAATAATTTATAATGCGGGAATTGAAAAAAATGCCCGAAAGAACAATTGCAATTTAATATTTTAAGTTTAAACAAGCGGTGATTTTAAAATCAATTAAACATTTTTCCCCTCCTCAGGTGCAATTTCGCCGAATATGGTAAATATATAAATATTCCTTATTTTTGAATATAATGTAAATTTTATAGAGAAAACAAAATGCATGATTTAGATAAAAAAGGATTTGACACCAAGTGTGTGCATGCGGGAATCGGGGAATATGAGTTCGGCTCTGTTGTTCCCCCGATATTCCAGACTTCCACTTTCAAGTTCAAATCTGCCAGACACGGGGCAAATCTTTTCACGGGAGAAGAAAAGGGACACATTTACACAAGAATGAGCAACCCCACGGTTGAAGCTATGGAAAATGCCGTTGCATCACTTGAGGGAGGTCATAAAGCTATGGGCTGTGCAAGCGGCATGGCAGCAATAGACCTCGTATTCAGTGCGCTGCTTCAGTATGGAGATCATGTTGTCTGCTCCACCTCTGTTTACGGACCAACAAGAACATTGATAGAAACTGTTTTTAGTAAATTTGGTATATCTGCCTCATTCGTTAATTCGTCTGATCAACTTGAAGTTCTTCATGCAATCAGACCGGAAACTAAAGTTATTTACATAGAAACCCCGGGTAACCCGACCCTGGCAATTTCCGACCTTGCTGAAATCGCCAAGATTTCAAAAGCTCATAGCTGCTATTTGGTTGTGGACAATACTTTTATGAGTCCCGCACTTCAGAGACCGCTTATGCTGGGGGCGGATGTGGTGCTTCACAGCATGACAAAATTTCTTAACGGACATGCCGATGTTGTTGCGGGTATTGTAGTCGTAAATACGGAAGAGCTGTATGTTAAAATGAAAAAAGTGCTGAACCAGACAGGCGGAGTCATTGATCCCTTTAATTCGTTTCTTGTTCACAGAGGTCTCAAAACGCTTTCCATCAGGATGCAAAGACACTGTGAGAGTGCAATGAAAATTGCAAGATACCTTGAAGTACATCCGATGGTTAAAACAGTTTCTTACCCGGGTCTTCCTTCACATCCTCAGCATGAAATAGCTAAAAAGCAGCAGCTCGGATATGGCGGAATGATCGCATTTGAGCTTCAGGGCGGTTTTCAGGCAGGTGAAATTATGATGAATTCAGTAAAACTCTGTCAGCTTGCAGTATCACTGGGTGGTGTTGAATCGCTCATTCAGCATCCCGCCAGCATGACTCATTTTTCAATGGGTGAAGCGGGCCGTGCAGCAGCAGGAATTACCGAAGGTCTGGTCAGACTCTCTGTAGGAATTGAAGATGCTGATGATCTTATTGAAGACCTTGAGCAGGCTTTTGAAGAGATAAAATATAAAATCGGCGAAAAAGAGTTTAAAGGCTCCATCTGATATAATTATTCCTGATTAATAAAAGCCTCTGCTCAGCTCATGCAGAGGCTTTCTTTGTTTTAAAGGATTTCAAAAATGAAGTTTACTTAATTTATAATCAAGAAATACAATAAAAATCAGGATTGTTAAAGGTCAGATCTCGGCTCCCAGTCAAGTCCATCGCATGGCACATAAGTTTCGGTGGGATTTTCATCATACTTTATGCAGACAGGAGCAGATGAGTCATAGTTTTTACAAGATCCGCAGATTGAATTTTTAAGAATCGCCCTGTTTTTTTTGTTGTAGTCCCGATAAGCAGACCATGCCGGCTGAATAACAAAACCCAGCAGAGAAAAGAATGCTATGATAAACCAGAGAGTGTCATCAATATAATATTTTAACACCCAAAGACCGCTTATCACGAAAACAAGACTGATTAACGCACGATATACCACTAAACCCAATTTTTCAACTCTACTGCGCTTATATTCAGAATTTTATAAGATTCAAATTTGTTATATTTACGACTAAATATCAAAAAAAAGAGGATTTAATGATTAGACTATTCCGGAAGTTTATTGTTTTATTATTTCTGATGATTTTAAGTCATGGCGATGCAAAAGCTCAGGTGGGTATCAACCTTCTCGGCGGATTCCCCCAGGGTGATTTCAGAGCCAATACCGGAAGAACAGGATTTGGTATCGGCGGTGAGTTTCTTTTTCAGCCAAACCCGCTTGCTCCCTTTGCATTTGGTGTAAACATTAATTATATAAATTACGGAAGTGAAAACCGCAGAGTCCCTCTCTCGGTTTATGTTCCCGACATCACAGTAGAAGTTGACAGATCCAATAATATAGTTCAGGGAATGCTCATGCTCAGATTATGGGCACCTACTCCCTTTGTTAGACCTTATGTGGATATACTGGGTGGTGGTTCATATATTTACACACAAACCACACTCAGAGAAAGAAATTCAAATCAGGAAAAACTCAGTGATGTGAATTTCAGTGACTGGGCATGGAGCTATGGCGCCGGCGGAGGTCTTATGCTGAAAATTTACAGTGAGGTTGGCACCAACATCTGGCTTGATCTGGGAGCCCGTTACATTTACACAACTGAGGCAGAGTATTTAACTGAAGGTGATGTAATTATTAACAATAACATAAACAATCCTGTGACTTATAACTCGAGAAGATCAAAAGTTGATCTGCTGGTTGCACACATCGGTGCATTTCTTGAGTTTTCACTTGTCGGTAATTAATAAATTTTCCGGGTCAGGCAGGGCTTAC
>CAYPMQ010000340.1:0-3671 GCA_964411625.1 uncultured Ignavibacteriaceae bacterium | reverse complement strand
GATACAAACCGAACTGAGGTACCTGCGAAACAAAATTGCGATTTCCGAGGGTCTGACATACAGAGATAAAAAAGCTATTACAGAATTGCTGAATTATATTGACCGGAATCATTCACTTATCTTTGTGGTGGATTCAAAAATTTCACAGTCGGCAAAGGAATTAGCAAGAAGCAGGCATACGGTATCCCAGATGATTGATTCAACAATTGCCGATGTAAAAGATATAATGATGATGCCCGCCTCCTCAATGCTGAATATTCTTCCTAAAATGGTATATGACATTTCACGTGAACTGGGCAAGGTTGTGGATCTGGACATCAAGGGAGGTGATATCGAGGTTGACCGCAGAATCCTTGACGAACTTAAGGATCCGCTTATTCATCTTGTCAGGAACGCCGTGGATCACGGACTGGAAAAACCCGAGATCAGGCTCCACAGGAAAAAAAGCGGGGCAGGCCAACTGAGGGTACATATATCAAATATTGACAGCAGCAAATTTGAAATTCTCGTGGAAGACGATGGCAACGGAATAGATACTGAAAAGCTTAAGGAAAAAGCCGTTAAAAACGGGCTGTTAACAATAAGAGAAGCCGCTGAAATGCCAGTAAATGAAGCATACGCTTTGATCTTTAAATCAGATATTTCAACAAGTCCCGTTATTACGGATCTTTCAGGCCGTGGACTCGGGATGTCGATAGTTCTGGAGAAAGTTGAAAAGCTTGGCGGCAATATCATTACCGAGTCACAGTATGAAAAATTTACAAGATTCAGGCTCATGCTGCCGCTCTCGGTTGCAACGCTCAGGGGAGTTCTTGTTAAATCAGGAGATGATTATTATGTGGTGCCCTCATCAGGAGTGGAAAAGGTTCTGCGTGTAAAAAATGACGAAATAAAGACTGTGGAAAACAGGGATACCATATATTATTCCGGTAAAACAATTCCCCTCGCACCCTTGAACGGGCTTCTTGAAGTTCCTGCAACTGAAAGGAAAGAAGAATTAAAAAACACAAACGTACTTGTTCTGTTCAATTCAGAAAATATGGTGGGTGTTGCATTTGATGAACTTGCGGATGAAGCGGAGTTTCTGATTAAGCCGTTTAACAGGCAGCTTCAGCGAATCAGAAATGTATCCGCCGCCACGGTTCTGGGTTCAGGAAAAATTGTTCCGGTTCTAAATGTCTCTGACCTGATTAAATCATCGCTTGAGTTTACCGGAGAAATAAGCCCAAAGATAAAAGCTGATGTTCAGGCATCACCAAATGATAAAAAAATTCTCGTTGTGGATGATTCAATTACATCCAGAATGCTGCTTAAGGATATTCTTGAATCGGCAGGGTATCGTGTTAAGGTTGCTATAGACGGTGTGGAAGCGCTCACCGCCATGCGCTCGGGAAAATTTGATGCCGTTGTTACAGATATCGAAATGCCGGGAATGAACGGTTTTGAGCTTACTTACCAGATCAGGAAAGAAGAGAAGCTAAAAAACACCCCGGTTATTCTGGTCACTGCTTTATCCTCACCGGAAGATAAGGAAAGAGGAATAGAAGCAGGAGCTGATGCCTACATAGTGAAGAGCAGTTTTGACCAGAGTAACCTTCTGGATATTGTTGGAAGGCTGATATAGGGTTATAAAATGATACGAGTTTTGATAGCTGATGATTCTGCCGTTACACGGGATCTGCTTAGGTATATTCTTGAATCCGATCCTGAAATAATAATTGCCGGCATGGCGGCTAACGGCAAAGAAGCCGTTGAACTTGCTGCAGAGCTTAAACCGGATATCATAACCATGGATATAGAGATGCCGGTTATGGATGGTGTTGAGGCTACCAGGAAGATTATGGAAAAGAACCCGGTTCCTGTGATCATTGTCAGTTCATTCTGGAATACTGCGGATGTGAACCTTACTTTCAGGGCTCTTGAGATAGGCGCTATTGCCATTGCCGATAAGCCAAAAGGACCCGCAGCGCCGGATTTCGAAAGCGAATCAAAGAGACTGGTCACCACAGTTAAGCTTATGTCTGAGATAAAGGTTGTGAAAAGGGTTTACGCCCATAAAAATGAAACAATTAATTTGGTGACGGGGCCCGTAAAACCCTCCGCAAAGGTTATTAATCTGGTGGGTATAGGAGCCTCAACAGGCGGCCCGCAGGTTATTGAAAAAATACTTAGGGGGCTCAGAAAAGATTTCAGACTCCCGATTCTGCTTGTTCAGCACATAACCCCCGGTTTTACACAAGGTTTTATTTCCTGGATCAATCAGTCTTCAGGAATTCCGGTAAAACTGGCAGAAAACAATGAGAAGATGAAGGGCGGTGTCTGTTATGTTGCGCCTGATAACCGGCACATGATTCTGGAAAGCGGACAACGTATCGGTCTTTCTGACAATCCGCCGTTTAACAGTCACAAACCCTCTGTTTCAACGCTTTTCAGCTCGATTGAAAAGGAAGCCGGGGCAAATTCGGCGGTGATCCTCCTCAGCGGAATGGGAAGGGATGGTGCTGCCGAGATGAAGAAGATCAAGGATAAAGGTGGCGTAACCATCATTCAAAATGAAGAGAGTTGTATAATATTTGGTATGCCCGGAGAAGCCAAAAAACTGGGAGCTGCTGAGTTGGAGCTTTCACCGGAGCGGATAACCGATTACCTGAATAAAATAAACTCATATCAACAAATTTAACCGAAAGTCTAAAATGCAATCGGAAAAATATCTTTTGATAGTTGAAGACAGCCCCACTCAGGCTGAAAAACTCAGAATAATTCTGGAAGACAGCGGCTTTGTGGTCAGGACTGCTTACAACGGCATTGCAGCCCTTGATCTCATTAAGCTTGAAAAACCGTTGATTATTATCAGTGATGTGATTATGCCCGAAATGGATGGTTATGAGCTCTGCAGAACTCTTAAGGACAGTGATGATTTCAGCGACATTCCTTTTATCCTGCTTACTGCACTCTCAGATCCAAAGGACGTGGTACGGGGACTCCAGGCCGGCGCAGATAATTTTCTCACCAAACCTTACAATCAGAAGTTTCTTATATCAAGAGTGCAGTACATTCTGGCAAATCTTGAACTGCGCAAGAATATGGTTTCCGATATGGGAATTCAGGTTATGTTTGCCGGACAAACATATTATATAAATTCAGACCGTATTCAAATAATAGACCTGCTTTTATCAACCTATGAAAATGCTATTCAGAAAAACGACGAACTTGCAATCGCCAATCAGGAGCTGATGGAAATACAGAGAGAAATGGCAATCAAAAATAAGGAGCTTGAAAAGCTTAACGCTGAAAAAAATAAATTTATAGGTATTGCGGCTCATGACCTCAGAGGCAGCATAAGCAGCATTTTATCCTCGAGTATTCTTCTTGAACAGGAATTTGATACGATTAAAAGGGAAGAAGCAATTGAGTTTCTGACACTGATAAGAGATTCAAGTCAGTTTGTGCTCGGAATGATAAATGAACTTCTCGATGTGTCAGTGATTGAATCAGGTCAGCTGAAAATGAATCTGACAGTGTTTGATCCCGCTGAGCTTCTCATTAAAAACCTGCAGCTTCACAGACACGCCGCCGAAGAAAAGAAAATCACACTTAACCTTTACACTTCTGATGCCCTTAAACCGATTATAGCAGATCAGAATAAGCTCGAGCAGGTATTCAGTAATCTG
>CAYPMQ010000339.1:1228-3680 GCA_964411625.1 uncultured Ignavibacteriaceae bacterium | reverse complement strand
ATTTTTATCTGCCGGTCAGAAAACGAAATCAAGGATTCTCTGAACACTTTTCTGACCCAATCATGGGATCTTGGTATAGAGCTCTCTCACACTATCAGAATATTTGAAGATATAGATCATTTTTTCGAAAAAGACCTTCACGCCTTCACACCTTTCCTTGAGACCCGTTTTATCTGCGGTGATGAAGCTATGTACTATGAATGGCTCTCACTGGTATTCAAAAAACTTGGTGAGGGAAACAACAGAATCCTTTTTGACGAGCTCGTGAAAGATACCTCGGCAAGGCATGACCGTCAGGGCAACTCTACAAAGGTTATTGAGCCGAATGTAAAACTTTCGCTCGGCGGACTTCGGGATTTTCAGCTTACCGAATGGATTTTTTCGGTACGGAGATGCGAAACACTCGTGCAGGGTGAAAACACCACTCAGGCACAGAATTTTAAGGACTACCTGATTAAGGAGGGCACAACTTCTCTCAATGAGATAGAAAGATTCTTCAGCTCTTACAAATTTATAATTACTATCCGCAACCTCCTTCACATTTTCAACAACCGTAAAACCGACCGCCTTGAGTTCAAAGACCAGATAAAAATTGCGGAAAGTTTCGGATATAGTGAGGATGGGTACAGGATCTTCATGAAGCAGTATTTTGAGGCTGCTGCCGTTATTCACCGGTTTTCGCGTTACGTTATTGCCCTCTCTCAGAACTATTTCCACCACGTACCCGATCAGTTATCAATACATCTGGATGATGATTTTTATCTGCTCAATGATATTATTTATTCTAACAGCATGGAGATTCTCCCGCTCGGCAAAGCGCTCAGGGCATTCTTTTTCAGGGGGCTGTATGATTCCTTTTTTGATTCGGCTCTGCGCAACCTTATCATCGAAAGCGTTGATGCTGATTTTAACGGAAATTACAATAATGCCGGGGTTGTTTTCAGAGAGATACTGAACCTGAATTCCTCTGTCGGGAAAACTCTCTCAATCATGAACGAGCTCGGGGTTCTGGGGAAGGTTCTCCCGGAGTTTGCCGAACTTAACGGTTACATCCAGCACGGAGTTTATCATTTTTATTCAGCTGACGAGCACACACTAAAGGCTATTCAGAATATCGAAGAGCTGAGCACTCAGAACACTCCCCTCGCAAAGGCTTTTCACCATATACCTTCGGTTGAGATTCTTTATCTCGCTATCCTTTTTCATGATATAGCAAAACCGATTGACCTGCAGGGACACGAGATCCTCGGGGCAGAAATTGCCGATGCGGTTATGCAGAAATGGGGTTATACCGATCATGAAATTGATACTGTCAGCTTTCTTGTGAAGAGTCACCTGCTGATGTCACAGGTGGCGTTTCACAGGGATCTGAACTCGGCTGAAACCCTGAACACTTTTGTACCCAAGGTTGGCACGCATGACAGGCTTAATTATCTCTATCTTCTTACTTACGCAGATCTTTCTGCAGTGAATCCCGCCCTCTGGACCACCTGGAAAAGCGAATTGCTTAACGAGCTTTACAGAAAAGCTCACGATATGATATCCGACGGTTTATCAGGAGAACAGCTTCTTTTTAACTCGGTTTCAATCTCCCCCGGCGATGTGGCAAAACACGCCAGCGGAATATCCGAGGATCATGTCATTCAGCATATCCAGTCTTTTAACGACTATTCATATATCAGCTTCTTTACCGATGAGGATATTGCAAGGCACATTGAGGAGATAAATTCGGTTGATCCGATCTCGGTGATTTTCAAGGAAGCGGGCAACTATACAAATATTACGATTATCACCCATGATACCGAATCGCTCCTGGCGCATCTTTGCGGTGTACTGCTTATAAACGACGTGAATATTCATGACGCTAAAATTTTCACTCGTAAGGACGGTATTGCTATTGACAGCTTCAATGTCACCGATTTTAAAACGGGCTTCCCTCTTGAGGAGTCAAAATTCCGCAAAATCAAAGAAGATTTCTACCTCATGAATCAGGGGCTTATGGAGCTTCCTGCAGAAATTAAAAAGCTTAAAACCCGATGGTGGCGTATTGAAAGCAAGCTCTTCAAACGGAGAGAGAAAGTCAGGGTGAAGTTTGAGGAGTCGGAGAAATTCACAATCATTGATGTTTATTCTTATGACCGGCTGGGTCTTCTCTACACAATAACCCACAAGCTCACCGAACTGGGGCTCTCGGTTTATTTCGCAAAAATTCTGACAAACGCGAACGAAATTGTTGACTCCTTTTATGTGCTTGATGCCGAAAGGAAAAAAATCATACCTGATTATTACGATATCATCTCTTCCGAACTTATAGAATCAATAGAACAACTCTTCTGATGAATACAGCGCACAAACCCATAGGCATTTTTGACTCCGGTATCGGAGGGCTCACCGTCGTAAAAAAAATTATCGAGTTTCTTCCCAATGAAAATATCGTTTATTTCGGCGATAC
>CAYPMQ010000339.1:0-1128 GCA_964411625.1 uncultured Ignavibacteriaceae bacterium | reverse complement strand
CACCCCGCAACTTTCCAGATAGCCAGCGAGTACCTGACCGAACTCAAATACGAAGGTGTTGATACTCTTATCCTCGGCTGCACTCACTATCCCATTCTCCGGAAAACTATCCAGAAGGTTATGGGAGAAAGCGTTCAGTTAATAGATTCAGGAGTTGCGGCTGCTTATACCGTTCAGGAAATCCTGATAAGGAAAAATCTCCTTAACACATCTGATTCTGCGCCGTTCAGAAAATTCTATGTAAGCGATATCCCCTCACAGTTCAAATATCTTGCAGAGCTCTTCCTCGGCATGCCCGTTGAAAAGGTCACCAAAGTTGATCTTGAAGAGTTTTTTAAGAAGCGGACCCACTGAAGCGATAATCCTTAAATCAGTGCGTGGTGCTTCGACCTTCGTTCAGCACAAACGGTCAGGTACGCAGATGACGCGGTTCCATGCAGATTTTTTGAAACACTTATGAAGCTCAGGATGGCCGCCTCACAAGCGGCTGATAGCCGGGGAGACCCAAAGTGTAAAATTAGATTTGCGGGCAATCCGTAGAGAAGCAATGCTTGCCTCTCCTGAAATTGTTTATAACAACGAACTTCGATCAACGATCAACGAACTTTGAACATTAATAAAACTGAACTATCTTCATACGCTCCAGGGGCTCTTCAAATACACGCTTTTTTATCTTAAAGCGGAAGAGATCAGAAATACCCGGGATACTCTTTTTATCGGGTGTGAGTGCGGCATAATACGCGGCAATTATCTGATTTGTATATAGATTATAAACAACTATATCCATGCGGTTAACCAGGACATGATACTTTTCACCTTCATATACCCTGTCCGGAACTATCTCGCGGTAGCGGTAATTTTTGTACATCCTCATGCCGGGATCTTCCGAAATATTGAATGAACCACGCGACATTATGTAGTAATACTCTCCGTCGTCAAATATCCTGACCCTCTCGCCGTCAAAAAGCATTTTAAGACTGTCCCGGGTATCAACAGGCAGAATGCTGTCAGACTGAACGAATTCAGCCAGATGTTTCTCCATATCCCCTGCATACTGTTTCAGGGAGACCGGAAATTCTGTAATAACCCCGTCAGTACGGGAGGGGTCATTAATATGATCTGCGATGC
>CAYPMQ010000338.1:0-3692 GCA_964411625.1 uncultured Ignavibacteriaceae bacterium | reverse complement strand
GTGCTGGGTCCGCTGGCTGCTCTCATTTATCTTTATTATTATCCGGCTGATTATCAGACGCTGTTTCTGTTTGCTTTTATTCCGGGTCTTGCGGCAATTGTGGCGTCAGTGTTTCTAAAAGATAAGAATCGTGAAGTGATTCATGAATCAAAAAAAATAAGCAACCCGTTTGAATTTATTAAATTCTGGAAAAAGGCGCCTGAGCAATACCGCAGAGTTACCGCGGGTTTACTGGTTTTTGCATTTTTCAACAGCTCTGATGTTTTTTTACTCCTTAAAGTAAAAGAAACCGGGCTTGATGACTCATCAGTGATAGGGCTTTATATTTTTTACAACCTTGTCTATTCAGTAACCTCATTTCCGATCGGAATACTTGCAGATAAAACCGGTCTGAAGAAAATATTCCTGTCAGGACTTGTCCTGTTTTCAGTGGTTTACGCCGGAATGGCTTTCGCTGATAAGTTATGGACTTTCGGCCTATTATTTTTTCTCTATGGAATTTATGCTGCGGCAACCGAAGGAATTTCAAAAGCGTGGATTTCTGTCATTTCAGAGAAAAAAGATACTGCAACAGCAATTGGCACTTATACTGCATTTCAGAGTTTATGCCTTATGGCTGCAAGTTTCGTGACCGGAATTATCTGGTACAGTCTTAATTCAGCAGCCGCATTGGCGATAATTGCTGCAGGCACCGGGGGAGTGGCGGTTTATTTTATGATTATTGGAATAAAATTATCACATGCATAATTAATTAGCCTTGCGGCTGAGACATATAAAACAAAATACCAACCTGCGTTGAAAAGAGAAGACTTTTAACTTTCCGGTCAGCATTCTTAAAAAAGTGCTGAATCAAAAACAGAGAAAACTCTATTCGGATTTACAAGCAGGCACTGTAAATGAAAACACCGAGCCTTTACCTTCCTCAGATTCAACAGTCAGTAAACCTTTATTTTTTTCAACATATTCTTTGCTCAGAATTAACCCGAGTCCGGAGCTTTTTTCTCCCTCAGTTCCGGGGCGTTTAACGTCAGATGTAAGAATAAACAAATTCTGCAGAATATCGCGGCTCATACCAATACCAGAGTCTTTAACACTAATAATAATCTGATCATCATCGGTCTCAGACACGTTAATATCAACTGTTCCGCCATTGGGGGTAAATTTAATTGCATTGGAAACAAGGTTTCTGAGAACAACATCCGTCATATTTTTATCTGCAGTCATCATCAGTTCAGATGAACAGAAGATTCTGATTTTGATATTCTTAAGCGACGCAGAGTCACGGAGAATCTTTATAGATCCGGCAATAGTGTCAGAAACATTAAGAGCCTGAGGGTTATAGAAAATATAACCACGTTGCATTCTGGACCATTCAAGAAGATTTTCAAGCAGTTTATAGGCATTGGAAGCAGATTCGCCCAGATTCCTTATCATTTGCTCTCTATCTTCATTTGACATTGTTTCAGCATCTTCAATCAGAAACTCACTTAACTGCATCAGTGCCCAAAGGGGATTTCTCAGATCATGTGCAATTATAGAAAAGAATTTATCTTTCTCGGCGTTTAATTTAATAAGCTCTTCGTTTTTCTTTCTGATTTCAAGTTCGGCTTCCTTTAGTTTACTAACGTCAATTACAAAGCCAACAATTCTGAGAGGCTTGCCATCAGGAGTTCGTTTAACAATTGCACCCGCATCTGAAAACCAGGTATATGTTCCGTCTGCTTTCTTTATTCTGTAAAGGGATTCATACATAGGAACGCTGCCATAAATATGATCCCTCATTGCCTGCATCGATTTTTCGTAATCATCCGGATGAAGAATGCCGGTAAAATGACTGTAATGTGTGAAGTCAGCAGGATCATAACCAAGCATTTCGGCTTTTCTTTTGTGGAACTGAACGTTACCCGTTGGAACATCCATTGCCCACCAGGCGAGATTCACTGTCTCAACCGCAAGCTCAAGACGTTTAAGATTCTCGTTTGCAGCTTCTTCTGCTGAATTATTTTCTGCAAGAGGAATGTAATAAGAAAGAGCATCAATAATTTTCAGTAACTCTTCACGTGAATTCTGATCACTGCAGGAAGCACATAATTCTTTAGCTCGCTTAAGTTTTTCGGTGATATCTGTGATAATTTGCGGACGTGATTCAAAATATTGTTGATTACCGGGCAGTTCAGCCATATTAACTCCGTCAGGAACGGAATCTGATAATTCTTTCCTGAACATATAATTTATAAAAGTAATGTATAAATTATAAAATCTAATCAGAAAACAAAAATATCAGGGGTAAGTGAAGCCCGCTCAGATAAAAAACTAAAGCCCTGGAAAAAATCACAGCAGTAAAAGATGGGATCAGGAAGAGTAAAACAAATCAGTGCACCCTGCCGGATTCGAACCGGCGACCTGCTGATTAAGAGTCAGATGCTCTACCTGCTGAGCTAAGGGTGCGGTACAAAATTACGGAAAATTCCCGAATCTGCCAAAAGGAAAAGGCATTCTGCGGGAAGGATTTGCACTTTTTGACGTTTCCGGCAGAGAGTATAACTGAAGATTAATTTATTAAATGAACAGGGAGCAGTTTACAAAACTACAAGTAAACCGGTAATTAAAAACAGCATTAAATCAAGCGGAAGGCAAAGCATTTCATCATAAAACCGTAAATAAATCACAAATAAAGGAGAAGTAATTATTAAATCCTTTAATTAGTAAATTTCTTTTGTTAGTTTAAATGCTTAACTATTTTGTTCATTTTAAGACCGCAAGCAAAGATCATGAAATTATCAATCGCCCTCATTTTAATAATTTCGATCGCCTCATTTGCGCAGATTAACACACATGAGACGCCGGGTCATATCTTCTGTGCACAGAAGAAACAGAGCATGGAAAAACTGCCGCTTTATATGACCGGAACAGAAGATATTAAACACAGTTTTGATGTACTGAACTACAAACTCAGTCTTGACCTTTATTCAAACTTTATATCACCTTATCCGAAATCATTCAACGGAACTGCCGAAATAACTCTCAGAGCGGATTCAGCAATAACTTCGGTAACCCTGAATGCAGTAAACACTTCGCTGCAGATTAACTCAGTTGGGGGAGCAGGCACAACGTTCAGTCACGTCAATAATCTCCTCGTTATTCAGCTTGACAGAACATATAACCCCGGTGAGCAGTTACAGATAAATATTTCATATCAGCATAAAAATGTCTCGGATAATGCTTTTTATGTCTCAAACGGATTTGTGTTCACAGACTGTGAGCCTGAAGGAGCGAGAAAATGGTTCCCGTGTTATGACAAGCCATCAGATAAAGCCACTCTGCGCCTTGATGCAAGAGTTCCGGCAACTGTTAAACTCGGATCAAACGGACGCCTGGCAGATTCAATTAAAACGGGTGATACAATTTATTACAGCTGGATCAGCCGTGATCCCATAGCAACCTATCTCATGGTAATCTCCGCCAAAGTGAATTACGGTCTTGAAATTTTATACTGGAACAATCCTAATAATCCCGGTAACCCGACACCCATAAGATTATACTATAATTCAGGGGAAACGATATCGCAGTCAATAAAAACAAAGATAGTGCAGTTGTTTGACGTCTTTTCAGCAAAGTTCGGGGAACACCCGTTTGAGAAGAACGGATACGCCACGCTTAATAATCAATTTGCGTGGGGGGGAATGGAAAAT
>CAYPMQ010000337.1:0-3708 GCA_964411625.1 uncultured Ignavibacteriaceae bacterium | reverse complement strand
TCTGTTAATTTTTTCTTGTTTATCAGCTGCTGAACGAATCTTAAGCCGCCCCATGTTGTTACTGCTTTATCACTATATTCAAACGGTAGTGTCTGCACTTTTTGAGTGGCTTTCTTCATGGCGCCATCTTTTTGTTTTATTTATACTTACACAAAAGTACCGCGTTTTATTGAATTTTTAGGGTTGAATGACCAGGTGCTGCCCATATCCGGCGAATAAAAAATCTGCCCGGACCCGTTTCCTGAGGAGTAATATCTGCCCACACCCCAAATCTTATTTGTTCTTGGTACATAATCCATGTCAAACAAAATCTGTGTGCTTCACTAATTGTGCCTGCGCTATATGTTGCGCCTCCATCAGTTGATTTTGCCACTATACCGTAATTACCTGAGAGCAGCATTACAGATTCGTAGTTATCCATTGAGAACCAATTAAATGTGCTTTAGACCTGCGATAGGTGTAATTGGCAGAGCAGTCCATGTTGAATCCTGAGCTGTCATTTTATAAAAAACATCAGGCGCCCCTAAGGCATAAATTTCATTGGGAGCAATTATTCTAATCAGAAAAAGACTTCAGTTGGTCTGCGGAGTGTTAACCGGTTTCCATGTTACACCTCCGTATGTTGTTTTACTTACAGCACCGTCTCCGCCGCAGGCATATCCTGTGTTTTCATCGGCAAATACAAGGCCGTAATTAGCTGCCCCTGCTGTGGCATTGGTGCTTACCCATGTGATGCCGCCGTCTGTGGTTTTATAAACTGCTCCGCCGAATAAAGAAACATAAACTGTCTGAGCGTTAATGCCGGCAACAGTATAAAATGCAGTAACAGAGCTGCTTATCAAGCTTGTCCGGGTAAATCCCCAGTCTGTTGTTTTCACTATTGTTCCAGCCGATCCGATTGGGGCACCAAACACTATAAACCCCGTATTCTGGTCAGCAAACCGGATTGACCATCCTCTCTGTGAGGCATTGACCACTTCTATGCCAATTGAATCAAACGTCACTTCGTCATTCACTGAGTGGCCAATATAGCCCTTTCCCGAAGATACACGAGTACCGTCAGGGAGTTTCCATATATCCCGGGCCTGCCTGATCATCTTCGAAGCATTCTGATGCCTGCCGCTCTCATGATGAAAGTACCAAACGGTTCCTCCGCCGGCTCTCTCCATAAAAGTACCGTACTGACCCACGTCATACCGGTTCTTTGCATCCGTCATTTCTATTTTTCTGAGATTGCGGACTGCGGAACCTGGGGGTTTGTATTTTGCCACTCCAAGTGATCCTGTGCTGTCAGGATCATTCATACGCCCCAAATTAATCTCAGAAAAAGAATCATTCTGTTCATATTTCTGCTCCAGCAAAATTTATATAATTCTACAGTTTATGATACTTTAACCGCAGACAGAAGTTTTTATCATTTTTGCTTGTTTATTATTTAATTTTACGCATCCGTTTAATTAACCGCCGTTATTTCTTTTTTTGCTGTTTCTGACTTATTCTCCTTAATATTGATTATCTTTCGTTTTTATATGTCATTAATTAATCTGAGGTGTTATGAAAACTCTTGCAATATTCGGTGCAACGGGATTACTCGGCACTCCGGTAACAAGAGAATTTCTGAAAAACGGCTATGATGTCAGAATAATGACAAGAAATCCTAAAAAGGCACTTGATCTTTTTAACGGCTCAGTAAAAATTGTAAAGGGGGATCTTTCTGATCTTAAGTCAATTGAAAAAACCCTTGATAATGCGGATAGTGTATATATAAATCTTTCGGTCGGTCCCGAATCAACCCCCTCGAATTTTCAGCCTGAGCGTGAAGGCCTCATGAATATCATCGCCGTCAGCAAGCAGTCAGGCATCAGAAGACTCGGTTATATCTCTTCACTGGTTCACCGTTATCAGGGGACAAACGGATTCAACTGGTGGGCTTTTGATATAAAGAAAGAGGCAATAAAATTAATTAAAAAATCGGGTATAGCTTACACTATCTTTTACCCGTCATCTTTCATGGAGAATTTTGACAAGGGTAGTTATCTTTCAGGAAAAAAGATTCAGATTGTCGGCAAATCAATTCATAAGATGTTCTGGATCGCCGGTGAAGATTATTCAAGACAGGTAGTAAGAGCTTTTGAATCAGAAATAGCTGCTAACAAAGAGTATCCCGTGCAGGGCCCGGATGCGTACACGGCTGACGAAGCAGCCGAACTGATTGTGAATAATTACGTTAAGAGCGAATTTAAGATTGTCAGAGTTCCTATCGGTATAATCAAGCTTCTTGGTCTTTTCAACAGAAAAATGAATTATGTTTACCATATTGTTGAAGCACTTAATAATTACCCGGAGAAATTTGAAAGCGGCATTACCTGGGATGAGCTCGGTAAACCGGAGATCACCTTTAAAGAATATATAAAAAGATTATAGCAGTTATCGGAGTTACCGGACACTGATTCAGGATTATTGCTGTTGTTCCTGACTAAATTAATCGTTCGTCATAAAGATGCAATCACATATCTATATTTTTACTCAAAAGCTTGATTTATATTTTGTAAACATTTATTCTTGCAGAAGTTAAACTTTTTAAAACTATAATGCTCTCTATAGAAAACCGTCTCCCCGATAAAGTATTTGAGTTCAAGGCCGTGATTTTTGATTCCCATCCGTTAATCTGGAGAGGATTAAAATTGACGGGCTCATTCTCATTTTTTGATTTTCATGTTGCACTGGCTGATGCATTCGGCTGGAAAGATTACCCGCCTCACATATTCAAATTGTATTTTGACCGCTCAAAACCAATAAAACTGAGATTACCCTTCTTTTTTAAAGAAAAATATAAGAGGAATGAAATGGAAGCCGAGATATTTCTCGGGCAATATTTCAGGAAACCTGGGCAGAAAGTCAAATATAAGGTTTTCGGTGAAATGAATCTGAAAGTTTATGTTGTACTGCAGAGTATCTCAGAACCCGAAGATGATGTTCTTTACCCGGTTTGCACAGACGGAAAACATGCATCAATTCCACAGATGTTTCCTGAAATTTATGATTTTAATGATTATCTCAGGATTCTTGAAGAACCAGGTCATATTCTGTATGATGACATAAGGGAGGAATATAAAAACTGGACGCCTAAACCCTTCAATAAGTCGGAAGTGGTTTTTGAAGATCCAAGGCTGGTTTTTGATAAATTTCTTAAAGATCTTGCAAATGCTCCGCAGGGAAGACTCTGATTTCAGAGTTATTCCCCCTCGGCTGTACGATTTTTTAACATTTCACGGCTGTACTTTTTCTTAAACAGATCCATCACCTCATCAAGCGGAAAACTCCTGTCAAGCAGATAATAGTTCAGACTGATTCCGTCAAATAGTGCCGAATAAATATAAGTCTCAGCTTTAGGGTTCTCTATACCAATGCCTCTGAATATTTCCTCAGCCTTAGTCATCATGTGATTGTTGTAATCGGCAGCAGATTCTATTATCCCCGGTGTTCTTTTTAGCAGAAGTGAAAAATGGACGAGAAAACGCCACAGAGTTTCATTCTCTTTAATGAATTTCCTTGAACCCTAATCATGCATTAGAAATTTTAATATGGGGCTGAAATTCTTCCAAATTCTTAAATAAACCTTCGATCCAAGCCCTCTTTTTCTTGGAAACCGAGAGTTTAAGCACCTCTTTTCGCTGTCTTGAGACCACCCGGCTTCCTAATGCAATG
>CAYPMQ010000336.1:0-3737 GCA_964411625.1 uncultured Ignavibacteriaceae bacterium | reverse complement strand
AGTATAATCTTAATCCTCTTTTTTTCCGCCATTTCTTTCAGTCAAACTGGTAAATTGAACGATATTGACGATATAATCAGCAAAGTAAAAGAAAAATACGCCCCGGATAAAAGGACAGCAATTTTTTTTGTGGAATACCACCTCAACGGAAATCAGCTTGAACTCAAAGGGGAGACCTCAGTTCCGGAAGCAAAGTCCGAACTGCTTAAAGAAGTTAATGCCGTTTCAAAATATCAGATAACTGATCTGATCACCATTCTTCCTTCTGCCGATACAGGAGATAAAACATACGGTATTATTAATCTCTCAGTTGGTAACCTTCGCTCCACGCCGGATCATCCTGCAGAAATGGTTACACAATCTTTACTTGGTAGTGTAGTAAGAGTATATAAAAAAGCTGAAGACAGCTGGTGGTATATCCAGACTCCTGATGACTATCTTGGCTGGATAGATGGCACCGGTGTTCATCGCGTCACCAAAAAAGAAGCAGATGAATGGAAGAAAAGTGAAAAGGTTATTTATCTGAAAACTTACGGTCATCTTTTTTCTTCTCAGGATTTGAATTCCGATCCAGTTTCAGACCTCGTTTCCGGGAATATTCTTAAGCTTACCGGTAAAAGCAATGGATGGTACTCTGCTGAGATGCCTGATCAGAGAGCCGGATTTATTCCTGAGGATGAGGCTATGGTTTTCAGCGATTGGGTAAAAACAGCGTCTGCAACCGAAGAGAAGATATTAAAATCCGCAAGGGCTTTCATGGGGGTTCCTTATCTTTGGGGAGGCACTTCACCAAAAGGCTTTGACTGCAGCGGATTTACAAAGACGGTTTATTTCCTTAACGGACTGATACTCCAGAGAGATGCATCACAGCAATATTACTGCGGTCAGGAAATTAAAAAAGAAGAGGGATTCGGGGTGCTTAAAAAAGGCGACCTTGTTTTCTTTGGTCTTCCGCCCAAACCGGGTAAGGAATTACGGGCATCACACGTGGGCATTTACATAGGCAACAGTGAATTTATTCATGCATCAGGAAGAGTCATGATAAATTCATTTGATAAAAGCCGTACAAACTACAGCGAATTCCGTACATCAACCTATATAGGCTCCAGAAGGATAATCGGATCAGAAGGAGAAAAAGGAATAGAACGCGTTTCAGAATCAGTTTATTACATTAAGGACTGAAATGGGCTTTTCAAGAAGAGATTTTCTCAAAACAGCAGGAATTGCGGCAGCAGGAACAATAATCACGGCAAATGCGTCTCCAATAATTAAAAATTTTCCATCTGTAATCAGTAAAAGCGGCAGCAAAATGAAACTGACATTTAAACCATACACACTCGAGTTAAAGCATGTTTTCACACTGGCAACAAGCTCCAGAAAAACAACACCCGTAATGCTGACTCAGATTGAATTTGAAGGAGTAACCGGTTACGGAGAAGCATCTATGCCGCCTTATCTTGGCGAATCACATGAAACTGCCGCTGCATTTTTATCAAAGGTTGATCTCTCCGGATTTAATGATCCTTTTGTGATGGATGACATTCTTGCTTATGTGGAATCAGTGGATAAAGGAAATTACGCCGCAAAGGCATCGGTTGATATTGCGCTGCATGACCTGGTTGGTAAGCTTATCGGAAAACCGTGGCATAAAGTATGGGGTTATAACCCCTCCAAAACGGGTTACACAAGCTTTACCATAGGTATTGATACAGCCGAAGTGATAAAACAGAAAGTTGCCGAGGCAAAAGAATTTAAAATTCTTAAAGTTAAACTCGGCAGGGATAATGACCGTGAGATGATTGAGACAATCAGATCAGTAACAGATGTCCCTATGTGTGTGGATGTTAATCAGGGCTGGAAATCCAGGGAGAAGGCTCTTGAAGAAATTCACTGGCTGAAAGAGAAGGGGATTGTCTTTGTTGAACAGCCCATGGATAAAACCGATTATGATTCACATGCCTGGCTGACTGAAAAGAGTCCTCTTCCCATAATTGCAGATGAAGCAATTCAGGGAATTAAGGATGTTGTAAAATGCAAAGGCTCCTACAGCGGAATCAACATTAAGCTTATGAAATGCGGAGGACTCAGGGCAGCCCATACCATGATCCGGCTTGCGCGGGCATTTGATATGAAAGTTATGATGGGATGCATGACTGAAACATCATGCGCTATTTCTGCCGCATCACAGCTCGCCCCGGCAATTGACTGGGCTGATCTTGACGGAAATCTTCTGATCAGTAACGATATTTATGAAGGAACAAAGATAGTTGACGGCAAAATAACCTTAAACAATCTTCCCGGAATCGGTATAAAACCGTTATAAGTACAAGGAAAAATTTATGAAAAGTCTGATAACAGCATCACTGCTGTTTTTACTGGTGGTTACTAATATGAATGCACAAAAAGTATTCCCGTATGAAACGCACTACGTTGAACTGCCAAACGGGTTTAAGAGTATTCTTATCCCGATGGATTCACCCGGTCTGGTATCATATTATTCCGTGGTAAGAACAGGCAGCAGGGATGAATGGGAACCCGGCAAAAGTGGTTTCGCTCATTTTTTTGAACACATGATGTTCAGAGGCACTGACCGTTACCCGGGAAGGGTTTATGACAGCATTATAACCAGCATCGGTGCAGATGCCAATGCTTACACTGATGATGATCTCACCGTTTATCATCTCAATTTTGCGTCAGAAGATCTTGAAAAGGTGATGGATCTTGAGTCAGACAGATTTCAGTATCTGAATTACAGCAAGGAACAATTTCAGACAGAAAGCGGAGCAGTTTACGGCGAGTATCGTAAAGGAAGAACATCACCCGTATCAGTTGCTTTTGAAAAGCTCAGAGAGATTGCTTTTACTGAACATACCTATGGCCATACTACGATAGGGTA
This sequence comes from uncultured Ignavibacteriaceae bacterium, assembly GCA_964411625.1. Classification (GTDB taxonomy): domain Bacteria; phylum Bacteroidota; class Ignavibacteria; order Ignavibacteriales; family Ignavibacteriaceae; genus JABWCA01. The sequence goes on along the minus strand of CAYPMQ010000336.1, from coordinate 841 downwards.
TGAAGCAGATATCATTGATATGCCAAATCAGTTCGAATACAGTAAATCATTTTACAAGAGATATTACAGACCTGAAAATGTGGTTCTCGTAATTGCAGGCGATCTGAATGTGGTAAAGACCACTGAAATGATTAAGAAGTATTATTCATCCTGGACCCCCGGTTATGTAAGCCCTGAAATTAAGCCTGAACCGGAACAGAATGAAATCAGAAAATCAGAAGTTGAATATGACGGCAAGACGCTTCCTCTGATTCTTATTGGATATAAGGCTGATGCATTCGATATCAGCAATAAAAATTATATAGCTTGCTATACATTTGCTTCACTGGCATTTGGCGAAACTTCAGATTTATATAAAAAACTGGTTCTGGAGGAACAGAAAGTTCAGTTCATCTCTGCATGGCCCGCAATGCAGCGTGACCCGTATCTTTTCACAATCTATTCAATGATTAAAAACCCTGATGATATAGACTACGTGCTGGGTGAAATTGATAAAACCATCGAAAAATTCAGCAGGGAGCTGCCTGATTCTAAAAAACTGGCAGATCTGATCAAGAGCAGTAAATACAGATTCCTTATGAATCTTGATACCCCTGAAAATGTTGCATCATCATTACCTCAGTGGATCACTCTCACAGGTGACATAAAGGCTATTGACGGGTTCTACAATGCACTTGCAGTAATAACCCCGGAAGATGTTAAAAGTGCAGTAAGCAAATATTTTGTAAAAGAAAAGAAGAACCTCGTTGTTCTGAGGGGTAAATAAGATGAAAAAATTCACATTATTGGTTTTATTAACCTTTCTTTCGGTTGCAACAATGATTTCAGCAGGAAATGAACC
>CAYPMQ010000335.1:0-3745 GCA_964411625.1 uncultured Ignavibacteriaceae bacterium | reverse complement strand
AATATCTTTGAAGCCTGTTCTGAGGATTTTATGCCCCCGCCATAACATAAGGGCATTCTGCACTCAGAAGCCAGTTTCTCGATCATAGCATAATCAGGCTCCAGATTTCTGACAGAGTTATCGATATCAAGAACCATGAGCTCATCACATTCTTTCTCATTGAAAATTCTGACAGCATTGATAGGATCCCCCACATACCGAGGATCCTTAAAATTAATTGTCTTTACCAGACCTTTGTTGTGCACTAACAACAACGGAATTATTCTTGGTCGCAGCACTGTAACTCCGCAAAATTCTGAAGAAGCTTAATCCCAAAGTTATGACTCTTCTCAGGATGGAATTGAACGCCATATACATTTTGATGCCTTACCGCACATGTAAATTTAATCCCGTATTCAGATTGTGCTATTATATCTCCTGCATAATTGCAGTCAAAAAAATATGAATGGAGAAAATAATACTTAGGGGCTTCCAACCCTGAAAACAATCCTGACTCTTTTGTTATCATAACATCATTCCAGCCCATATGAGGCAGATGAGTTTTAAATTTTATTTTTGAGTCATCAAATTTTCTAACCTTGGCATCAATCCATGATAACCCTGGCAGGTTCCCTTCCTCACTTGAATGAGCCATCATCTGCATTCCGACACATATACCCAGTACCGGTTTTTTTTTATTCAGCACATCTTCGTTGACTCTAATTGCCAAACCTGAGAGATGAAAGAGATTCATTGCATGATCAAATGCCCCAACACCGGGGAGAATTAATTTTTCACATCCATCCAGATCATCAGTAGTCTTGACTTCAATAGCCGGAATATGTAATTTTTTATAAATATTCAGGAATGCCTGAACATTACCCAATCCATAACTTATCACACCAATCATCTGATTAACCGATTTTCCTTACCTAACAGTGATAATACTTTGGCACCTAACCCTATCACCCATCTTTTATTTCTATAATCCATAAATGTCTTATTTTTACCCCTGAAAATATCCTCCAATTCAGAAACTGTAAAATCAAGCTTATTGGCAACATATTCAAACTCATTTGCAAGGGTCTTTTCATCAAGCTCTGGTCTTGAGATTCTATCCAAAGCTTCGTCTCTTGTCATTTGTCCGGTCAGGATCAAGCTTGAAAAGTGGGCTCTTCTCTTCTCAAATCCGAATTTTCGTGGAAGCCAATAATCCTCATAAAACCTTGTAAATCGTGATTCGTGATGTTTATGCTGAAATTTTTCCCATCCAAACTTGGTGAACAGTAATTCCTCCGCATCTTTCTTGATATATGGTACATAGTTCAAAGGCTTAAATACCTGCATTCCATAAACCACCTGATATAAAACTTTATACTCTAAAATATCCAGAATCGGAAAAGTCTTGAGTTTTCCCGTGCCAAACCTTTTATAAATATCCATCACAAGCATTTTATCGATTCCCGGGTAAGCTCCCCACGCAGGTGGCTCTTTACAGCATTCAGTTGAATAGTTTGCTCCGGTCAGAACATATTTTATTTTATGCTTCCTTGCAAATTTGTATAGAGCTGAAAAAAACGCGATGTCCTGTGGAGCATCCTGTCCTGGTATCTGAGATTTAAAGTAGGCTCTCTGCAGGTCTTTCATCTCTTCCCAATTAATCACTTCGGTAAACAACTCAAGACCAAGTCCATTACATAACTTTTCTATATTACCAACAGCCTTATCATTATTCCAGCCTGCATCCACATGAAAGAGGAGAGGACGAATACCCATTATTTCTTTTGCAACATAAGCAGTATAAGAACTATCAAGGCCACCCGAGAGTCCGATAATACAGTCAAAGTCTCTGTTTTTTCCGTCTTTTTTTATTTTTTCAGAAATTTTCAATAATTCATTTAAGCCACGCTCGTCCGTATGCCAATTTGGAACTATATTTCTTATATAATTATAGTAATAGTCACTTATTCCTTCTTCATCAAATGTAATATCAGCATCCGTTGTGTCCATTATCGTTTTTGTGCATATCTGATATTTTCTCATTTTGCGGTTAATTCCTTAAATGTATTTTCAATTACTTCAAAAGTCTCTGCTGCGCATCTGGCCCATGAATATTTTTCAGCGATAACATAAGCCCGAGCTGCTAATTTGTATCTGAGATCATCGTCATTTATTAATGTAATTATCGCATTAGCGATTGACTCCGGGATCTCCGGATCAAAATAAACGCCCCCATCTTCAAGTACCTCTGGCATCGGACCTGATTTTGAGCAAGCAATAACTGCTCCTGCAGCCATACCTTCCAGTAAAGTGTTTGGCATATTTTCACAGCTTGATGCAAAGATAAAAATGTCGCTGTCTTCTATCTGCCCCGGTAATTCTGTCTTATCAAGGAATTCTTTAAGAAAAACAAAGTTAGAACAACTTAAGAATTGAATTTCTTCCCTTAAATCTTCATATGCCTTGCCAACACCACCTCCCACAAGAGTAAGCTGAATATCAATACCTTCTTCCCGAATTATATTTATTGCCCGTACTACTTCGATCTGATGTTTGTATCGAGCAATATTTGAAATATACAGACATTTTATCGTTGAAGATTTGATGTCTTTTTTTATGAAATTAATTTTACGGAATCTTTCATCAACTCCATGGGGAATAATTACGGATCTGAATTTTTTTTTTTGTCCATTTCTGAATTGTGTTTCTAGCATATTCAGTAAGAAAAATTGCTTTTTCTGCCCTCAAGAGAGAATTTAGTTGCACAAAGCGCAACACAAACAAACGTAACCATTCGAAACTATACTTGTATCTTTGAATCTCAGATGCCTCAAATGACAACATATCTCTGCTCATTACTATTGATGGCTTATACCGTGATACTGTTCCGGCATCTATACTTAACAAAATATCGCATCTGTTTTTTTGCAATTCTTCTGCCAATGAAAAAAACTGCCAGTACAACTGATGAAGAATATTATACTCAGTACATTTCGGAATATGTTTTATCAGCCAAGGGTAATCTGGGATTTTCTTTGCCAAACCAGAATAAAGCCAAATGTGTATACAGTCAAATCGGTCACTAAAATTATTAAAGTTCTCTAAAATCCCGATAATATGAGAAACAGCACCACCAGATCGACCTCTGGTTATATCGATTCCAACCCTTATTTTTTTTATTTCAGACATTTATCAGAAAGTTATAGTATTCATTGGTGATTTTCACTGAATCATATCGTTTACTGACTTCCAGCCCATTAAAGGAAAACTTTTTTATCAGAACTTCATCAGTTATTAATTCAGTCAGTTTTTTTTTATAAGAATCATAATTATTCATCGGAACTAAAAATCCGTTTTCAGAATCCTTAATCAGGTCAGATGGACCCGCCTTGCAATCGAAACTAATACAGGCACATCCTGCAGCCATAGCTTCGGCTAATGCATTTGGAAATCCTTCTGATAAAGACACAAAAGCGAAGATAGTGGCTTGAGAATAAAAGGCTTCAACATCTTTTATTTCACCCCAAAAAGTAACTGATTCAGCCTTAGCTGAATGCGCAGCTAAATTCTTAACTTTTACTAATTCAGGCCCATCACCTACAAACCATAATTTCCAGTCATCTGTATTTATTTCATTAAAAATCTGCAGAAGTTTTTCTTGGTTTTTACTTTTAATAAATCTGCCGACATTTAAAATGATTTTTTGTTTGTTTTCTCGATAAAAACTGTTTAATTCGAGCGGATTTCCAATGACTTTAACTTTTAC
>CAYPMQ010000334.1:0-3769 GCA_964411625.1 uncultured Ignavibacteriaceae bacterium | reverse complement strand
CCTCTATTGCATAGGCTGTTATTGCTATTGCCGGTGTATTGCTGTTGTAATGAGACATCCTCTGGAACCTTAAAACATCCATACCTGACATCCCTGCTCCAAGATTTATATCTAATAAAATCAGATCGTATTTGTTTTTACTGATTTTTATCAGAGCTTCCTGAACATTTTCCTCAACATCTATGTCATAGTTTTCGAGAAGATATGACTTAACCACTTCTCTGCTGACTCTGTCATTGTCAAGGAATAATATGGAACGTTTGGATTCGATATTAATCATTATAGTACCCCAAAAGTTTTACCTGACAAAAATAGAAAATTTTGATCCTTTTCCCAATATCGATTCAACATTTATTTTATAGCCAAGTACGTCAGCAAACGACCTGGCGATGAATAACCCCATGCCCAAACCCTCATAATCCTTTATAAAACCCGTTTTAATATCCTTGTACCTGAAAAAGATACTATCCTTTGATTCTTCGGGGATGCCGTGCCCTGTATCCGTAACCGATATAACGGCACTGAACCCTGTTACATTCTTAAGCTTTTTGACTTCAATAAGAATGCTGCCGTACTCGGTAAATTTTATGGCGTTTTCCGTGATAAAATGCAGGATTCCTTTTAATAAATAAATGTCGGTCACAACAGTGATATGCTCTTCATAGGCAACAAAATTTAAGTTCAGATGTTTTCTTACCGCATTTTCTTTGAACTCTTCTGCAGATTCAGAGCAGAGTGCTATAAGGTTGGCAGGCTCATTCTTAGGAATATATACTTTATCCTGTATTGAATTAACCACTTCTATAATTTTCAGATTGGAAATCAGTTTACCGATACTTTCCGAGAGTACCAGCTTTGAAATATCGGTAAATTCATCTGAATCCCTTACTCCTATCAGCCCGATAAGTATCTCCCTGAGCTTAAAGGAGATTATTTTCATTATGCCCGATTTTACAATATTCATATCATTAAGCTTTTCCATCTGCGCAAGTTTTTCTCTCTGTATTACAGGGCAGGTTTCCGGTACAACTATGATTGTAAAATCTCCCGAATCGGAAAACTCAGCTTCCTCTTTCCGCAAAATATAGAGAGTATATGTTTCTTCTGCACTGTGTCTGAGTGATATCTGCGGAATCACAACCGGAAAAACATCAGAATGAAGTGCATCAAAAAACAAATCAAGCGACTCTTTACTAGCAAAAAGATCAGCAGCCGAAATGTTTCCCACATTTTTATAAGTATAACCATCAAACAAATCATAGAAGTATCTGTTAACAACAGTAATCTTCCCGTCCCTTTCGGCATTGAATACAGCAAAGGGCAGATTTGCAGAACCCATATCTGATTCACGGAAAGTATATGGTATCCGGTCGTCTGAACTCAATATCAGGCATTTGACAATTTCTTCACCGTGATCTCCGTTGACGGGAAGCACGGTAGCAGAAAAAGTTTTTTTATTACCTTTTATGGTCATAATCTCAATTTGTTTATTGAGCTCACTTCTTGTCAGTTTCACACCGAAAAGCCCCAGGGAATCAAACACATCATGATTCCTTTTAATAATTTCATTGTACGGATCAGCTTCAGGCCCTGTGAGCCTGCCTGTGAGATTAAAATATTCAAAAAGACGGAGCGCTGCTATGTTGCACTCAATTAACTCTGTACCGGTTTTAAACAGAATGATGCCGTAAGGAATACGATTCAGGAGATTGTTGAAAAGAAGATTCCGCTGACGGAGCCCTTCAATGGTGCTGCCGGGAAATAACTGATGAGAAAGGCTGAGAATATGCTCAATCTCAACAGGAGCATTGATACTGAGTATTGCCATTTTATCATCATTATAATGCAGTATCTTCAGATTACCCGAATAAACCGCAGCCTCTCCCTTACTATTTTCCACCCTCAGGAAAATCTCTGTTCTTTCCGGAAGGTCTTCTTTAAAAAAATCCTCCGGTGGTATAAAATCATTGCTCCGCATCTCTTTGATACCGCAAACAGCGGAAAAAGTAAAATCGGAAGAATTTTTCAGCACTCTGGTTTTGAAAGCATCATTTCCGTAGAATATTTCACCTCTTCCGCTCATTACACATACAGCTTCGCTCAACTCGTCAAGGATCATGTGATATTCAGGGAAATTACCTTGCTCATGAGTCTCTGATTTAATTAAAACCGGCGACGATCTCCTCTCAAGAATTACGTTATACCCCTCTAATTCACCGGAACTCTTTATCAGAGGAAAGATCATGCACTCAAGAACGGTCATTTCCCTCCCGCTTCCGTAGAGCAGAGGCAGTCTGAAGCTTTCAGGTATTCCGGACCCTTTTAATTCGTCTAACCTTTTTCCTGCATGTTTAAGAACTGCGGCTGAGGTTTCTTCGGGTTCTTTATTTGTAATTGATATATTTTCTGATTTAAACCATTCCTCATTGATATAATCACAGGTTCCTTTTATACCAAATTTATAGAGAAGAATCTTTTTATTTTCCTGATCTGCTGAAGAATGAGTTTGCGGGGTACCACTAATCTCCGCTTCATATATCGGCAAAATTGTCATTATATGGTTATTCTTCAATCCGGAGCGGAATGAATCAAGCCTGACACTTACCTTTAATAAGGAAGAATCAGACTTTATAAGGGTTAAGGTATAAATTTTCTGAGGATCTTCGGATAGTATTTTACGGACGGACAGCCCTTTAAAGAACTCTTCAACGTTTTTTTTTATTAAAATCTGCGATGAATATCCCGTTAATTTAGAGAATTCATTATTGCAGTAAATAATTTTACCGTTCCCGGTAAAAGTGACTATTCCGTCCGTAAACATTCTTAGAGCCTTTGTTTTGTGGATTACTTAATTCTGACAAAACTGTGAACAGGCCGGTAAACCGCCTTCTTAATATTAAATAAACAAGCAGATTAAAGGGTAATTACTTACCAAAATACAGAATCAGTAATTATCAAAGTCTCTGATACAATAATAACTAACTCTGAAATTCCGGTTTGTAAGCATTTTAAAGAATTTTTTGTAGTAAAATTACTACACGTGACCGGATTTAATCCACAAGTTTGTTCTGAATTGCATAATAAATAATTTCAGCGTTGGTCTTTAAGTCTAGTTTTTCAAGCACCCTTGCTCTGTATGTATTCACCGTGCTTGAGCTCAGATTCAACTCCGCCCCTATTTCCGTCTGTGATTTACCGGAAGCGATACCCATAAATACCTGGAGTTCACGGTCAGAAAGCAGGTCGTGTTTCTGTTTCCCTTCAGTTTTTGTCAGATCATTAACCAGAATTTCTGCAAGCTGTGATGAGATGAACTTCCCGCCGGCATAAATCTTTCTGATGGCCGTAATAAGTACGTCTGAAGCCGTCTCTTTGGTCAGGTAGCCTGATGCGCCGTCTTTCATAGCCCTCACTGCAAACCGTTCTTCGGGATACATACTCAGCACGAGAATCTTCACATCAATTTTCATCGCTTTTATTTCTTTTAAAATATCCATCCCGCTTTTGCCGGGGAAGTTCAGATCAAGCAGGATGATATCCGGCAAATTTTGCTGAAGCAAATTGATCACCGTAAACGGATCACCTGTCTCCGCAATCACTTCAATATCCGGTTAGCTCTTAAGAACTCTCTTAATACCTTCTCTGAGAAGCAGATGGTCATCTGCAAGCATTATTTTTATCATTCAGTTGCCGCTTTCTTTACCCGGAGTATTATTTCCGTTCCTGTACCGGGACGGGAATTCAGATCAATTTTAGCATCGGCGATAAC
>CAYPMQ010000333.1:0-3824 GCA_964411625.1 uncultured Ignavibacteriaceae bacterium | reverse complement strand
GGTTAACGGTCCTGCAATTGCCGGCGGATGCGGTCTTGCCACCGCTTGTGATTTTGTCTTTGCAGACCGTAAAAATGCAAAATTTGGTTACTCTGAGGTAAAAATCGGATTTGTACCAGCCATTGTTTCTTTTCTTTTGCTGAAAAGGGTGGGTGAAGTCAGGGCAAGGCAGATATTGCTCACTGCTGAGATCATGAACGCTGAACAGGCATTCAGTACCGGGCTTGCCGACAAAATATCAGATGATCCGTTAACAGATGCTATAGATTTTGCTAGTAAACTGATAAGAAACTCAGGTACTGCAATGACGGCAGTCAAAAAGATGCTCAGGGATATTTCCATAGATGATTACAGATCGGCAGTTAACAAGCTGATCAATGTTAATGTGCTCAGCAGAACTACTGAGGACTTCAGAAACGGATTAAAAAACTTTCTCGAAAAAGACAGGTAAAATTATGAGTGATTTTCTGAAAAAACACATTCGTAGTGTAAAAGATTTTCCGAAACCCGGGATAATATTTCGTGATATAACCACAGTGCTGAAAGACCCTCACGCCCTTAAATATACCGTAAGGCAGCTCTTAAAGCACCTTGAAGATGTGAAAATTGATAAAGTTGCCTGTATCGAATCAAGGGGATTTATACTGGGCTCCATTCTTGCTTATGAACTTAATGCAGGGTTTGTTCCTCTCAGGAAACCCGGTAAACTCCCTGCTCAAAAAATTTCCGAATCTTATGCCCTTGAATACGGCTCTGATACCATTGAAATGCACACAGATGCAATAAAGAAAGGTGAAAGGGTTCTGATTCATGATGATCTGCTTGCAACCGGGGGGACAGCTTCTGCTGCAGTTGAACTGGTTGAAAAAGCCGGCGGAAAAATTGAGCAGATTTCTTTTATCATTGAATTATCCTTTCTCGCAGGAAGGAAAAAACTGGAAGGTTACAATATAATTTCTCTGGTAGAATATATTGACGAAAACTGATCAATGATTTAATGGGAGCAGTGGAGATGCACTTTATTTAAGTTGCTCCTGCTCCCCATAAATTATCTTTTACCTGACCAGAATCATTTTCCTGGTCATGCAGAAATTACCGCTTTTTAGTCTGTAAAGGTATATGCCGCTTGGCAGAGCAGAGGCATCAAATGTAACTTTATGCGCTCCTGCAGTCTGAAATTCCTGAACGGGTTCCGCAACCAGTTCTCCCGCAGCATTTATCACGGTTAATCTGACAAATCCCGGCTCAGCAAGAACATATCCGATTCCGGTAGAAGGATTAAAAGGGTTGGGATAATTCTGCGATAGCGAGTAGCTGAGTTCCTCTGCTACTTCAGCCTCAATTTCATGCGAGTAACTGAAAGTGCCGTCATAATCTGTCTGTTTAAGTCTGTAAAGAAATTTTCCTTTCGTAAGCCAATTATCGGTGAATGAATAACTCCCGGGGGAAGTTACGGTTCCGGCTCCCTCTGCAAATCCGATTTTCTCAAATCCGGTTTCTTCAGTTCTTCTTTCAATCTCGAATCCTGCATTGTTAGTTTCTGTTGCTGTTTCCCAATACAGTATTATACTGTTGCCCGAAACCTTCGCTCTGAAAGTACTGAGCTCCACGGGAATCTCACCATCAGCTTCAAGAGCAATTACGGAAAAATTACCCTGGTTCCCGGTTGTGCCGGTATAACTGCCTATCCAGCATGCACTGAAATCAGTTCCGTAACCCGTAATTGCAGTACCTACGGCGTCAACAGATCTGCTAGTGCCGGTTGAACCTGCGTGTCTGATCTCAATCAGAAGGTGCCCCCCTGTGTACAAATATGGTGTCGTAAATGTGACAGGAGTTCCGAACTGATTGGGACTGCCACCTATCGGGAAAGAGTTTGCCGGAATAACAAGAGGTCCGCTGCGAACGAGAATCTGCTGACCAACTATATTCTGAGCAAAAGTAAGACTTCTTGCAGATGGTGCAACGCTTCCGCTTAGATAGATATCATAATTTGAAAATGTTACATCAGCTTCCGGCCATGGTGTCGTGGCCGTGGAAAAATTTCTGAAGGTTATTGAAAGTATATTTTTGTTCACCAGTCCTGTAAGAAGATTTTCATTAATCAGAAGCTGATAAGTTCTTGCACTTGATGCCAGCGGTCCGGTGAATGCAGAAGTTCCGTTTGTTGTAGCGTATAAAGGAGGATATACGCTTTGGAGAGGATTATCAGGAAGTTCTTTTGTTTTAGTTCTTTCTGATGGCTGTGCCTGCAGTGCTGAAATTAAGAAAAGAATAAATACTGCAATGAAAGTAAACTTTTTATACATAGCTGCTCCCGGGATTGTGGATACATATTGTGGTAAGTCAATATTAATTTAATTTAAGTATAAATATTATAAAAGTCAAAGGATCTTCGGAAAAGGAAGCAATTTACAGATCATTGTATGATTTGATTATCTGATTTCAAGCTTCAGACAGAACCTGTAACAGCGTTTGGGTGATTTCACAGGGAGAGATTCTATAATTTAATTTGTATCCCGGGAACTGCCGCTAACTCATTATATATCCGGATGGCAGGATCCGTGTTTCCGGAGCGAAGTATGTTAAAAATCAAGCGGTTTTTGTCCGGGTATATCTGCAGAATGATTCAGGTGTAGTATTAATCTATTAAAATGTCAGGATAAGGAAATTTCCGGACCCCACTGATGAATTACTTCGGTAACATTCTGTTCTTATGTTGAATTATTTCCTGAAGTTTATTTCTGATGATAAAAACATTTTAATCAAAAGACTACAGCCCGGTATTCTGATCAGAAATAAACCTGTCTAAGGATATCTGAACAGTTTAATAGTGTAATCCAGTAATTTTTTGTCTCCCCAGTCACCATGGCCGGGAACAACTATTTGAAGATCCGGAAATTCAGATTTAACTCTTTCAACAGCAGCAGACCAATCTGTAACATTTGCATCGCCCAGGTAGCCTTTACTTGCATTAATTTCTTTTATGAGACAACCTCCGAATAACACTTTTCCGGCAGGAAAATAACCAACAATATTATCAATAGTATGACCCTCCCCGGGGAACATGGCGACTATGTACTCATTCCCGAGATTGATTTTAAGCGAGTCAATGAAACCGTGTTCCGGTATTGCAAAATTATTAAGGCGTGCTAATTCTATTGTTTTATGATTTGCATAAGACGGAATATTCCGCTTAATAAAGGCATTAAGACCACCTAAACAATCATCATGAAAATGAGTTGGTATAACAGCAACTATTTTGCTATTAAGGGTGCCGGCTATCCATGTGATTAACTCTTCGGCTGCCGAATCATTAATCGGAGTATCAAAAACTATAACCTCATTTTTATCGGCAGCAATCATGCCGTTGCAGGGAACATTGCCATAATCATTTGTTTGCTTAAATGAAGTATGCACATAAGTATTCTCTGAAATACGGCTGATGATAAGATTATCTGATTTATATATTTCACCGGGTAATGTTGAATCCTGAGACAAGGTGTATCCGGTCATGAGCAACATTAAAATCAATAAAAAGACTGAAATTTTCAATATATGTTTCCTTTACTTAATCTGATATCCGGCTTAAAAGCTGAATCCGGACAATAGCAAAGAATTAATGTTCATTACTTCTGATTTAACTGAAATAATCGTTTTTGATCAGTAAGTTTTTACCGGGTGAGAATAATCATTCTCAGCGATTCATTACAGTTGAGGGCCCTGATGGGCAGAAAAATTAATTTTGAAAATTTTTTAAAACAAAAAAGCCGTGAGTCGGTAATCACGGCTTGAGGAAGTGGGCAGGGAGGGAATCGAACCCC
>CAYPMQ010000332.1:0-3835 GCA_964411625.1 uncultured Ignavibacteriaceae bacterium | reverse complement strand
TTATTCAGCTTCCGGAACACCTGATAAAATTAATGAGATTGTTCCGATAGATTTTGCTGAGTTAATTTCAGAAATGAACAGAATTCAGAACAGGGAGTATCTTACCCTCATCAGGCCTTCATTTAAGCTGCCCGGAGTCAGTTATAAAATTCTGATCACCCCTTTTGATAATTCCCCTGAGAACGGTACATACCTGATGATATTTGAGCAAGCTGAGAAAAGCTCTGTTATACCTCCGGGTTCAGGAGAGTCCGATAAAAGCAATCTCAGCTTCAATAAACTTATCCGACTCATTACCGACAATATGCCTGACCTTCTCTGGGCAAAAGATCTTAATAAAAACTTTATTTTTGTCAACAGGGCTATCTGCGAAACAGTTTTATGCACTGATGATCTGAATGAACCTATAGGGAAAGATGATGATTATTTCTTTTCACGTCAGATTAAATCGCATCCTGAAAATCCGGAGTGGCACACATTTGGCGTTAATTGCCACGATTCTGATGAAATTGTACATAAGACACTTAAACCTCACAAGTTTTTCGAGTCAGGTAAGGTTCGGGGTAAAGAAATTTTTCTTGAGATTCAGAAAGCCCCTATTCTTGACTCCGAAGGTAATCTGTTCGGAACGGTTGGTTCTGCAAGGATTGTAACAGAGCAGAAAAAAATTGAAAATGAATTAAGGGCAAATGAACGTAAGCTTGATTTTATTTTACGGAATATGCCCGCACTGCTTGTAGCCGTAAATAGTGAGGGGCTGTTTGTGGAGTGGAATGATGAGTGTGAGCGGGTGACAGGATATACACGGGAAGAGATGATCCTTCACCCTGACCCAAGCTCCCTGCTGTATCCTGATAAAAAGTATCTGGCAATGCTAAGGGAAACATGGACCAAACTGAGCGGTAGTTATAAAGACCTTGAGTGGGATCTTCATGCAAAAGACGGCTCAGTAAAAAGAATATCGTGGTCAAATCATTCACATGAATTCCCGATTGAGGGTTGGGAATCATGGGCAATTGGTATTGATGTAACCGAGCGCAGTAATGTAAATCAGAGACTCAAGGAATCAAGAGATCTGTTTAATCTCATTCTCTCCAATATTGATGAATCTGTTCTTTTTCTGGACCCTGAAACAATGATGCCCACTTACTATAACGATGCTTTTCTTTCACAATTTGGATACTCAGATATCCAGATGAAAGGATTCAGGGTGCAGGATATTTTTGAATCTGAAACCCGGTTCATCACTCTTCTGGGCAGCGGTCAGAAGGAAATACTTAAACTCTCCCCTGAAAAAGATGTTGTTCTTATGAAAAAATCCTCCGGAGAGATTTTTACGGCGGAGCTTTACAGGAGAACTGTCAGTTTCCCGATAACGGGCAAAGAGAATATCCTGATAACCATAACAGATCTTTCTGATGTGCTCGTGAGAGATAATCTCCTCTTTGAAAAGGATCAGAGGCTTAAAGCCATATTCGAAAATGCGGGAAACAGTATTTTGCTTTGCGATCTTAATTATATCATACTTGAGGTGAACCCTGCATTTTCCGAGTTTACGGGTCTGCCGCTCAATGAGATTGCAGGCAAAAAGTTCAGTGATTTTTTTGAACCTGATACTGAATCTCAGGATAGTGTGCTCAAAAGTCGAACAGGTAAGCTTAAAATTAATAACGGCAGAACTCTGTATCTGAGGGTTAATGAATCTGAAGTCACAAACATAAATGATGAAAGCGTCTACAAGGTTATACTTGCTGAAGATTATACCCCTGAAAAACTTTATGAGGCTGATAGTCTTAAGAACAGAACTCTGCTTAAAGGAGTAGCTGATTCAGGTAAAGTGCTGCTAACTGAAAAAGATTTTGATCAGGCACTCCTGCAGTGCGTCAGTATATTAGGCCATGCTGCACAAGCTGACAGGGCTTATATTTTTATGAACAGTACTGAACCGGTAACAGGAGAACATCTTCTTAGCCAGAGAGTGGAATGGACAAAAGATTCGGTTACCCCGCAGATCGATAATCCTGAACTACAGAACCTGAGATACAGCAATGGCTTTAACAGATGGTTTGAGGTGATGAGCCGCGGTGAGAATATTTCGGGACGGGTAAAAGATTTTCCTGAGTCGGAAATTCCGCTGCTTCAGTCACAGGATATTAAATCCATTCTGGTAATTCCGATAATTACAGGTACATATTTCTGGGGTTTTATCGGGTTTGATAACTGCACTGATGAATCTGTCTATTCTGAGAACGAGATTTCTCTTCTTTCTGCTGCAGCAATTTCTATTGCAGGTGCCATAGAAAGATATATAGCCAATGAGGAATTAATTGCAGCAAAGGAAAAGGCCGAAGTGGCCAACAATATTAAAAACAACTTCCTTGCCAATATGAGCCATGAGCTCAGAACACCGCTTATCGGCATGATGGGGTTTTCTGAAATTCTTATGGAAAACATTGATGACCCCAGACTTAAGGAGATGATTGAGACTATTTATCAGGGAAGTCTTCGCCTTTCGGAAACTCTTACCCTGATTCTTGAGCTGAGCCAGATTGAGACAAACAATATTGAAATAAACTCTAAAATAGTTGATGTCAAAGAAATTATCGGAAAAGTTACTGACTACTACCAGCCTCTCGCCTCACAGAAGGGTCTTTTCCTGAAAACCCTTTTCGCCGATGAGCCTGTACTTCTTAAGAGTGATCCCAAGATTCTGAATTCCATCCTGACTAACCTGGTGAATAACGCAATCAAATATACCAACTCAGGCAGCGTATTGGTTTCTGTATCGAAATCTGAATCAGCGGGGAAACATTTCTGTAAAATAAAGATTTCTGATACGGGAATAGGAATTTCAGAGGAACAGCTTGGATATATTTTTGATGAATTCAGACAGGGCAGTGAAGGTTTCAGCAGACATTATGAAGGAACGGGACTTGGATTATCGATTACCAAAAAGTTCATTGATAAACTGGGAGGCACAATTGAGGTTGAAAGCAGAATTCAGCAGGGATCTTCGTTTACACTGACCTTTGAAATACCCCCCGTTCTCACCTCGGTGATCAGCCCAGATGTTTTAAGGAAAGAGGCCCCTGAGGGAGCGCACCCCAGAGTTATGCTTGTTGATGATGATAAGCCGACACAGACAATTATAAAACTTATCCTGAAAAACATAGCCGACGTTACCGTTTGCCTGAATTACGAGGCTGCCATAAACGCACTTTGTGCTGATCACTATGAACTGATACTGATTGATATAAATCTCGGGAAGGGATTTACAGGAATTGATCTGGTTCATGAAATCAGGAAAATACCATTTTACCGGCAGGTGCCTCTGGCAGCATTTACAGCTTATGTAACGGCCGGCGATAAGAGCAAACTCATGCTCGAAGGATTTACGCACTATATCCCAAAACCGATCGATAAAAAGAGGTTTCAGTCGCTGATATCGGAACTGCTCAGGAAAAATTAGGCTTATTCTCTCCCGGTAATGATTCTTTTTACAGTGTTATAAGCTCCAAGACTTACCGCCACCGTACCCTGGCCCGGGAAGGTTGTATCGCCAATATTGTAAAAATCCCTGAAAGGAGTAACATTAGGCGGCATCTTCAGCAGGCTGTTTTCTACTGAGTGTGGAATACCCCCTACATAGCCGTTGTGTCGGCCCGTATATCTCATATAGGTAAGTGGTGTTCCCGCATATACCGTACCTATACTATCCTCTCCTAAAAAAGGAAAAACCTCCCTGAATTTCCTCATGATAAACTCAGTGGTTTCCTTCTTTTTCAGTTTGTATTCTTCCTTTTCACGGTTTATCCATCCGTTTACATCTGTATGC
>CAYPMQ010000331.1:0-3869 GCA_964411625.1 uncultured Ignavibacteriaceae bacterium | reverse complement strand
TAAAGCTTAAGGCGTTTCCTGATTGCCTCGAGAATCGGAATGGATTCTTTCACATGGCAGGCAGTTCCGTCGCAGATTTTAATTACATATTTACCTTTTGGTTTTAAAGCAAAGTGGCTGTAAAAGGTTGCCACTCCGTACACTCTTGCGGGAGGGATATTTAATGACGTGGCTACAAATGCAAGTATCTTTTCGGGAAGATATCTGTACTCATCCTGTATCGCCTGTAAAATCGTAATAAGCCTGTTCGCGTCATAGTTATATTTTTCAAGGATTTCCAGAACCTTCTCAAATTTGCGTGCTTTTGAGATTCCGGAAGAAACTTCAAACATTTTAATTTCTCAGCTAAATAACTTCAGAATAATTTTGTTCCATTTTTGATAAGCGGTGGGTCAGAACTCCCAGTGACTGGGAGAGGCTCACGTTCTCGATAACAATGCCAGGCCTGGCTTTGATATGGCAGGGAGCAAAATTCCATATTGCTTTTATTCCTGCCGATATCATTGTATCGGAAATTTCAGGTGCAAATGCTGCGGGAACCGTAAGGACGGCAAGTCTGACTTTCATCCTTTCTATCAGGTTGGCCAGCTTTGCAATGTCAAGAATTTCTGTTTCATGTATAATTTTACCGATTTTCCCGGGATCATTATCAAAGGCTGCAATTATATCAAGACCATATTCCCTGAATCCTTTATATCCGAGAATGGCGCTGCCGAGAGCACCCACCCCAACCAGAAACGCATCCCTGCGGTTATCCCAGTTAAGGAATCTGATGATTCCCTGAATCAGATCTGAAACAATAAAACCCAGTTTAGGTTTTCCGATAACACCTGTAACCTCAAGGTCTTTTCTTACCTGTATTGATTCTATGCCAAGTTCATTGGCAATCAGAGTTGTAGAAACATAAATCACATTCTGCTGTTCCAGAATCTGAAGGAGCATCAGATATTTTGGCAGTCTTCTTAATGTTGGCAGTGATACTGATTCCATAACCGATAATTTTTTAACGATAAAAATTTAACGATATAAAATTATCGAATTGGTAAATTAAAAGCAAGTGCCTCTGAAATTTTTTTCGGATAATTGGGATAAAGGGTTATTAAAAAGGATATAACCGGTAATTAATGTCCGTTGTAAAGAGTTACTAAAACGGCGATTTATTTTTACTGTTCCTTGTATCCTGAAAACAGGGCAGGAATCACCGTTCAGCAAGCTTTATAACCGCCCGTAAAGAAACCGTGTGTAAATGGGAATTAATTGTCACGGATTTAAGAAGCGGCAGACTATTAATTCAAAAATAATGAGGATAGAAAAAATGAAGCGAATAATATTAATTTTATCACTGCTTATTGCAGCGATCCCTGCTATCAATGGACAATGGAAGCAGACTTCGGGCCCTGAAGGAGGGAATTTCACAACAGTATATGAATACAACGGAAAACTGCACGCAGTAACTACAAATGGGAAAATTTTCAGAAAAGACGCGGAAGATTCATGGTCTTTTTTATCGGACAGTCATTTTGATATTGAAACCGTAATCAGTTCAGACGGAAAACTGACAGGAATAACTTCTTCCGGAATAGTTATTTCAGAAGACGGAGGGCTGTCATGGACCGGTGTTGAAATAGAAGGATACTTTAAAGGTTTTTCACTGATTAACGGCCAAATATATACGGTGGTTAATGACAGTATTTATATTTTTAATCCCGTCACCGCCTCTTTTGATTCAACAGGAATAAAGACCTCTCTTGTGGTTAACGTAAACGGCACGCCTGTGGAGGTAAGTTTTTTCGGAATATCATCTCTGCAGATTATTAACGGAAGAGTGATCTTATTTGCAATGATTCCTCAGGTTGCCGGCCTGGCAGGAGTCTTTTACTCGGATAATAACGGACAAAACTGGACACAGGCACAGGGAATAACTAATGAGTTTTCAAGCAGGGAGATGCTTACAGCAAACGGCGTGTTATATCTGAATACTTTTTCGGGTTTATATAAATCAACTGATAACGGGGCAAACTGGGTAACCGCTATGGAAGGATTTCCATCAGGTCAACAGCACGGCTTCCTGAAAATGATAGTGTTTAACAGTGAAGTTTACTTAACAGCAGATAATGATCAGGTATATATTGTTTATAAGTACACAAATAATCTCTGGACTCCCGTGGAAACAGAAAAAAATGTTATGAGGCTTGATGTTGCCGGAAATAAACTCTACGGTATAGCTCCATCATCAATTCTGCGTTATAATAACACTCCCGGTGACTGGGGTTCTGAAGATAATGGACTCGTGGCGTCAACAACCAATATGTTTTTGATAAATGAAAATCTTGTATTTGCAAGTACATGGTCTGATAACTGGAAAACGACTGACCTCGGTATGACGTGGGTCAAAACGGAAACAGAATTCAGAGGTTTCACAAAACAGGGAAACAAGATATTCGGCTGGAGTGAGGACGGAATTTTTGTCTCTGTAGACGGGACAAATTGGAATATATCATCAAACGGAATTCCGCCCTCACTTTACCGGTACATCTCCGGGGTGGCTGATGTAAACGGAGTTCTTTATGCCGGAATTAATAAAGTAAGAGCAAGGATGCATCTTCCCCCTGTCTGGGAAGCCGGAGGATTCTACCGTTCATTTGACGGCGGAGCATCGTGGCAGTTTTTTGCATCAGGATTACCCTCAGAAGCAGGTGTTCATGCCCCTGTTTACAGAATAATGCCGACACCCGGTGGATTTCTCGCAAATACCATAAGCGGTTCATACATCATGAGCAGTGAAGAAAATGCTCTGAGAATGATAACAGGGCTTAGCACAAACGAAGGAATATATGATGCCAGGATGCATGATGACAGCCTCTTTATTCAGACATATCAGGGCATTAAATATTCAACTGATTTCGGACTGAACTGGGTACAGATCAATGAAGGTTTACCCAATCAGGTTTACTTCTTTATATCGGCAAAAATGTTCCGCTATGCAGATAAATTGTATCTCATTGGAAATCAGGAAGAAAACGTTGTGTATGAATTAACCGGCAGCGGCTGGATCGTATCTGAGTTCCCGGCAGTTCAGGGTTTGTATTATAACGTAATAGAAGATACCGG
The DNA here is from genome assembly GCA_964411625.1 of uncultured Ignavibacteriaceae bacterium. GTDB lineage: Bacteria > Bacteroidota > Ignavibacteria > Ignavibacteriales > Ignavibacteriaceae > JABWCA01. Next base: position 758 of record CAYPMQ010000331.1, on the reverse strand, counting down.
AGATAAACTGCTTGCTTCAACCCTTGAAAGAGGAATCTGGATTTACACTCCGGTGACGGGCGTTGAAGATGCAGAAACCTTCGTGTCTGATTATAAACTGAATCAGAATTATCCAAATCCTTTTAATCCGTCAACAACATTGTCTTTCAGTTTGAAAAATAATGCAATGGTAACGCTTCAGATTTTCTCGGCAAATGGTGAACTGGTTGAAACACTTGTGAGCGGAGTATTAACTAAAGGAAATCATAACATGATTTGGAATGCCAAAGATAAGACAAGCGGAGTTTATATTTCAGTACTGAGTATTCTGGAAGAAGGCAGCGGGAAAAACTACAGATTGTCAAATAAGATGATTATGTTGAAGTAAGAAGCGCATCTTAAGTTATTGTAAGGATAAAGGGCATTATGGTTTATTCTGTAATGCCCTTTTACATATGAAGTGTGTTGAGAAGCAAAGTCTTCTCAGACTGAAACATTTCAAAAGGAAAACCCGGATATTTGCAGAAGCCTATCTGTGTCTGATTACCAGAAAAGTAATATCATCAGACTGTTTTTTGCCGTTGCTCCATTCAATGCCAAAATTCACAAGCTTTGAAATAATCTCCGCAGATGATGCTCCCGAATTATCCAGGAAAACCTTTTTCGCCTTTTCGATGCCGAGAAATTCATCCCGGTCATTAAAAGTCTCAATAAAGCCGTCGCTCATCAGAAGGATTACGTCATTCTTCTTCAGCGTGATCTCAGTCTGAGAATAGGGG
>CAYPMQ010000330.1:0-3881 GCA_964411625.1 uncultured Ignavibacteriaceae bacterium | reverse complement strand
TCACCTATGAGGAACAATGCGGCTACAGACGGAAATCCCCTACAGGGATTTTAAGGCATATTGCCAATTCTGATCAAGTAGATTCAAGTTAAGACCCCCATTCAGCGGCTACAGACGGAAATCCCCTACAGGGATTCTAAGACTTACAAAATCCATTATTGCTATAACAATCAATGCGCCTCGGCGCACAGGCTAAACAACAAAAAACGATCAATCACCATAAACCCCATCCTCATATTTTGCCGTTGAAATAAAATTGTATGTTCAAACATATAATTTTACATCAAGTTAAAATATTAATTTGTAAATTTGCGGGTTCGTTTAAGAACCTCTCCGGCATTGAATTTTATCCGATGCTCAATTGTTTTACTGATTTGGTGATATAACTTTAAATATGGAAAATCTTTTTACTCTTAAGAAATACTTTATAAGATACCGCGGCAAAATTTTGTCAGGGCTGCTCTTTATTTTCATTTCCAACCTTGCGTCGGTTTATGTGCCGATCCTCATAAAGGATGCTATAAACGAGCTAAGCAACGGTATAAATGAAAAAGTTCTTATTAATTATGCTCTGCTGATTGTAGGAGCAACGGTTTTTTCAGGGATATTCAGATATCTGATCAGACAGACAATCATCGTCGTTTCAAGACTTATTGAGTATGACCTTAGGCAGGATTTCTGGGCTCATATTCAGCGGCTCCCCCTCCGTTTTTTTCAGAATAACTCAACCGGCAATATCATGGCTCATGCAACCAATGATATATCGGCAGTGAGAATGTTTGTGGGTCCTGCGGTCATGTACGCAATTGATACCGGCAGCCGCTTCCTGATAGTTGTTACAATAATGATGATGATAAGCTGGAAAGTTACCCTTATTTCACTTATTCCTCTTCCGTTTCTCTCATATCTGGTTTATTACATCGGAAAAAAGATTCACCTCAGATTCACAAAGATCCAGGAAAAGTTTTCCGACCTCACCACAAAAGCCCAGGAGAACTTCTCTGGTATCAGGGTAATAAAATCCTATGTGGCCGAAGAGCGTGAAATTAACGAATTCATGGGGCTCAGCAAAGAGTACCTTCAGCGTAACATGAACCTTGTGAAACTTCAGGCGCTTTTCCAGCCCATACTTTTCCTTATCACCGGTATGTCAATCATCCTTGCCATCTGGTTCGGTGGAATAGAGGTTATCAACAAATCATTGAAACTTGGCGATATCACCGCTCTTGTTTTATACCTTGGAATCCTGATCTGGCCGATGATTGCTTTCGGATGGGTGGTTAATATAATACAGCAGGCTGAAGCAAGTATGAAGCGCCTCAATAAAATTTTTGACGAGAAATATGAAATTGACGATTCTCAGTCTACAAACCACGACATTAAAAAACTCGGAGGAAACATTGAGTTCAGAAACGTTTCTTTCAGATTCTCTGAGGAGCTCCCCTGGGTACTGAAGGATATCAATCTTAAAGTTGAAGCAGGACAGACCCTTGCAATTATGGGAAGGACGGGCAGCGGAAAAACCTCTTTTATCAATCTGATACCAAGATTTTACGATGCCACCGAGGGTGAAGTGCTTCTGGACGGTGTGAACGTGAAAAATATCCCCCTCAATGTACTCAGGAAAAACATGGGAGTGGTACCGCAGGAAGCATTCCTGTTTTCCGATACCATATTAAATAATATCTCGTACGGATCAGGACCTGTTTCCCGTCAACAGGCGGAAGAAAAAAGCCGCATCGCACAGTTTCACAAAGACGTTGAATCATTTCCGAAAGGTTATGAAACGATGGTCGGTGAAAGGGGAATTACGCTCAGCGGCGGTCAGAAGCAGCGCGCAACATTGACACGGGCACTTATGACTGAACCTGCAATCCTCATTCTCGACGACTCGTTTTCGGCAGTTGATACCCATACCGAAGAGGAAATCCTGAAGGGGCTTAAAGATTTTATGAAAAACCGTACAAGTATTATTGTGAGCCACAGGGTATCAACTGTAAAAGATGCAGATAAAATCATCGTTATTGACCGGGGCAGAATAGCAGAAGAGGGAACCCATGATGAACTGCTCGCTCTCAACGGTATCTATGCTGATATCCACAGCAAACAGCTTCTTGAAGAAGAAATCGAACAAATATAAATACGGAGTGTCTTTATGAAAATCGCTTTTTATGAAATAAATAATGAAGAGAAAAAATATATTAAAAAAGCCCTCGGCAGCGGATATGAAGCCGTATTCACAAACCAGGTGCTTAATGATGAAAATATTGCCCTTGCGGCAGATGCAGATGTAATATCAATTTTCATATACTCTAAGATCACCGAATCGGTTCTGGAAAAATTACCGAAGGTTAAACTCATTTCCACCCGTTCAACCGGTTTTAATCATATTAACCTCCAGGCGGCACAGGCAAAAGGCATGGCAGTATGCAACGTCCCGTATTACGGTGAAAACACTGTTGCAGAACACACTTTTGCTCTTATTCTGGCGCTCTCACGCAACCTGCATAAAGCTTATGTAAGATCTCTGCAGGGCAACTTCTCAATAAGCGGTCTCCGCGGATTTGATCTTAAAGGTAAAACCCTGGGTATTATAGGGGCGGGAAGCATCGGAATGCATGTCATTAAAATGGCAAAGGGATTCGGTATGAACGTTCTTGTTTTTGATGCCCGCCATAATCACATAATGCAGGAGGTCCTTGAGTTTGAGTATGTATCGCTTGATACGCTGCTCTCAACCTCTGATATTATTTCACTTCATGCACCTTACAATGAATCAACACACTACCTGCTTAACATGAATAATATCGGGAAAGTGAAGCCGGGCGCACTCTTTATAAATACCGCTCGAAGCGGGCTGATTGAACCCTCGGCACTTTATCATGCAATTGATACAGGTATCTTTGCCGGTGCGGGTCTTGATGTGTTTGAAGGAGAGGAACTCCTCAACGAAGAAAATCAGATGCTTTCAAAGAACGTCTCAGTTGAAAATATGGAAGCCATTCTGAAAAGAAATATACTATTGAGACGTGAAAACGTGATTTTAACTCCCCATATTGCTTTTGATTCAAAAGAGGCAGTTGAAAGAATTCTTGACACCACCGCAAATAACATAAAAGGATTCTTTGAGGCTAAAGATTATTATAAGGTTATATGAGTACAGATAACAAAGAAGAAGAAATATTAGGTAAAGCGTATGACTCCCGGCTGATGAAACGTCTGCTGGGATTTGTTAAGCCATATAAGAAATATGTTTTTCTGGCAATATTTCTTAATATCGTGGTTGCGGCGCTGGGCCCGTTCAGACCTTACCTCACAAAAATTGCGATAGACGATTACATATTCAAACAGGATTTTAACGGACTTTTCCTGATCACTGCGCTCCTTTTCGGTTCGCTCGTGTTTCAGTCAATGATTCAGTATGTGCTGACTTATGCCACACAGTACCTGGGGCAGAGAACCATCCTTGATCTCCGTAAGAAGCTGTTTGAACACACTCAGAAACTCGCAGTCAGTTTTTATGACAAAACCCCCATCGGGAGAACGGTCACAAGAGTCACGAATGACGTGGAGTCACTCAACGAACTTTTCTCCTCAGGTATTATAATGGTGTTCAGTGATATATTTATAATTCTCTGGATTCTCGGGTTCATGTTCTTTATTGACTGGAGGCTTTCACTGGTAACCCTGTCTGTACTCCCCCTGCTCATTTACGGCACCTTTTTATTCAGAAAGAAGGTCAGGGAAACTTACAGGGATGTAAGGCTTTATCTCGCCCGTCTCAACTCATATATGCAGGAACACGTCACGGGCATGCACATTGTTCAGCTCTTCGGGAAAGAGAAGGAGGAACTGAAATCATTCGCAAAGATCAATGGTGA
>CAYPMQ010000329.1:0-3885 GCA_964411625.1 uncultured Ignavibacteriaceae bacterium | reverse complement strand
AAGATGAAATTGCAAGTATATGTGCCTGTATAGGTGCTTCATATTCCGGTTCTATTGCTGTTACAACTACCAGCGGTCCCGGCCTTGCACTTAAATCGGAAGGTATCGGCCTGGGAGTTATAACCGAATTACCTGTGGTAATAGTAAACGTCCAGAGAGGCGGGCCTTCAACAGGTCTTCCCACAAAAACCGAACAGGGCGATCTTCTCCAGGCAATGTACGGCAGAAACGGTGAGTCACCTGTCTGCGTTCTCGCAGCTGCCACCCCGTCAGATTGCTTCACCATGGCTTATGAAGCTGTAAGGATTGCAACCAAGTACATGACACCGGTTATTCTGCTTACTGATGGTTACCTGGCAAACGGCGCAGAACCTTTCAGAATACCCGATGAAAAGGAACTTCCTGAATTCCATATTAATTATCATACCGATAAGGATACTTATCATCCTTATGACAGGGATGAAAACCTCTCCAGACCATGGGCAATACCCGGTACTCCCGGACTTGAACACAGGGTGGGCGGCCTTGAAAAATCCCATATTTACGGAAACGTAAGTTATGTTCCAGCCAATCATGAGTTCATGGTAAACATACGCCAGCAAAAGATCAGCGCTATCGTTAAAGATGTTCCGAATATTAAAGTCAGCGGGCCGCAGGAAGGTGATCTTCTTGTTCTCGGCTGGGGCAGCACATTCGGCTCAATAAATGAAGCAATTACCAGAGTAAGAAAACAAGGTTATGAAGTTTCTCATGCTCATTTGAGATATATTAATCCTATGCCGGCAAATACGGGTGACGTTCTGAAGAGATTCAAACGGGTTCTTATTCCCGAAATAAATCTTGGTCAGATGGCCGGTATTATCAGAGACCGATATCTTAAAGAAGTCATCCAATTCAATAAAGTACAGGGATTGCCGATTAAAGCATCCGAAATAGAATCGAAAATATTAAATCTGCTGGGAGGCAAAGATGCTAACTGAAAAATTTGAAAACCAGATAGGTGAAGTTCAGCTCACTGCTAAAGACTTTCAGTCGCAAGCTGAAGTTAAGTGGTGTCCGGGCTGCGGTGACTTTTCGATTCTTGCTCAGATGCAGAGAATCTCACCTCAACTGGGAATAAAACGGGAAAATTTTGTATGGGTATCAGGTATAGGATGTTCAAGCCGTTTTCCATATTACATGGAAACTTACGGTATCCATGGCATTCACGGCAGAGGTTCCGCAATTGCATCAGGTGTTAAAATTGCACGCCCTGATCTTTCTGTTTGGGTTGTTGCCGGCGACGGTGATCTTCTGAGTATCGGGGGCAACCACTTTATTCACTCCTGCAGAAGAAATATCGGGCTGAAGATTCTCCTGTTTAACAACAGAATCTACGGCCTGACAAAAGGACAGTACTCCCCTACTTCTGAGCAGGGCAAAAAAACTAAGTCAACACCTTTCGGATCAATTGATTATCCATTCAACCCCATAAGAGTTGCACTCGGCGCAGGATGCTCGTTTGTTGCCAGAACTATCGACAGAGAAACAAAGCACATGCAGGAAATGATGAAAAGAATGGCCGGTCATGAAGGCACTTCATTACTCGAGATTTTCCAGAATTGTGTAATATTTAATGACGGAGCTTATGCAAGCCTGACTGATAAAGAAACAAAAGCAGATAATCTTCTTTATCTCGAAGACGGTAAACCGATGGTTTTCGGTGCAAACGGTGATAAAGGTATAAAACTTGACGGCTTCACACCAAGAGTTGTTGATCTTTCCAAAGGCGAGTACTCGATTGATGATCTCTGGGTACACCAAGAAAAGGACGATAACTCTGCAAAAGCATTTATCCTATCAACATTTGATGAAAATCCTGAACTCCCCACCCCTATCGGTATCTTTCATATTGAAGAAAAACCGACTTATGAACAGCTCGTTGTTGAACAGATTGAGCACATAAGAGGCGATAAGAAAGAATTTACGCTTAATGACCTTATTGGTCAGGGTAACGTCTGGAAAGTTGAATAATCTTTCTGTAAAAATCAAATCTTTGCAAGGCTGTCTGAACAAGACAGCCTTTTTTGTTTGGGGGAATTGCGTGGGTAAAATTTTAATTGTTTTGATGTAATCCACTCCTGAAACGCTTTTCGGCAGTGTAAAGGTTGTTAATTACCAGCAAAAACGAGCAGTTAAGCAAATTCTGCAGATTATTAAAGATAATTATTCGTTCTTCTTGCGTTGTGCGTGGTACTTTGTTTCCGCTTGTGGTTTTTTGAAACACTAATGATGCGAATTACGCCATAGCGGAGCGAATAAACACGAATAATTTTCATCTTTTTTTTGTACATCCACCGCTAAAATGCTTTTCAGCAGTGAGCAGGTTATTTTACAGAATAAACGGGATAAAACGCAGAACCTGTCCCGATTTATCGGGATTACACAGATTTTGGCGGATTTACTCAGATATTTGTGTATTGTTTTATTTCAGGCACAATTGCACCCCCTTAGATTGATTTTTTACCCCTGCAATTTTTGAAAACTCTTATAATATCGGGAAGATCATTTTGAATTGTATCCCACAGGATAATAAGGTCAACCACATCCTACTTATGGATCAGGATATTCCGAAGATCTTTGAGTCCTTTAGAAGGAATTTCTCCGCATTCCGGCAGAACTTCAGGATTGAGTCGGGCGCATCCTTCTCCCATCACTTCAAATAATCTTTGTACGGCATATTGCACTAATTCATCTCTGACGAACTGATCTTCTGTTGAATTTTCAACTCCACCTCTTATTAAATCAAAGAAATTCCCTGCCACTGACAGGTGTTTCTTCCAATGTAAATTTTTTGCAGAAAATTGCCGCTCAAACGTTACCGTCAGGGATGTCGGCGGTACTTGCTTCTGCTGCCGATTATTCATCATTCTTACAGCATTTACGAATACGTTATGTTTTACTTATTTCGCTTTCCCGGATTTATTTTTCAAGAAGTGTTTTGCTTCGGTCCCGGATGATATACGGGACCATGAGTATCAAGCAAAAAGTCCACGTGAACAGGTATTTCTGAGATTAGTGAATAGTCATCTTAAACCAGCGAGCAATACGCCCCGGCGTACAGGCTTGACAACGAACTTTCCCGTTTTTTTGTTAACTTTAATATTACATTTTTAAATTCCACTCCGGTAATGATAGATCTTAATAAACTGTACGACACCCTGAAAGTCAGGGATAATTTTATTCTTACGACGCATGTAAACCCCGACGCGGATGCCATCGGCTCGGTGACGGGTATGGGTATTATACTGAGCAGACTTAAAAAGAAGTTCAGGATCGTAAACTATTCACCCACCCCATATTATCTGGAATTCCTTGATCCTGACGGCCGGATAGAAGTTTATGATGCCGAGAAACATAAAACGGCATTCAGTGATGCATCAACTATTATCTGTCTTGATTTTAACCGTGTTGACAGGACTGCAAAGATGCAGCATCTTCTTAAAGACTCAACTGCATATAAAATCTGTATAGACCACCACACAAATCCTGACACAGAGTTTTTCAACGAGATTTTTTACGATACCGAACACGCCGCAACGGGTCATATACTCTTTAATCTGGCTGAAAAGTTTGAGGATATCGGGATGGATTATGATCTTGCACTGCCTCTGTACTCTGCGATAATGACCGATACGGGCTCTTTCAGGTTTGAAAGAACAACCCCCGAGATACACCTTATTGCTGCAAAATGCCTGGAAACTGGTGTTGTACCTATTGAGGTGCATGAAAAAATCTATGACTCAAATAAACCGGGCAAAATTAAATTGCTGGGTGAAGTGATTGATTCGATGCAGATCATCCATAACGGTGAACTCGTTATAATGGAAATAACTAAAGAAGCAC
>CAYPMQ010000328.1:0-3886 GCA_964411625.1 uncultured Ignavibacteriaceae bacterium | reverse complement strand
GAACCTATACTGAATATGTCTTGTCCGTCATGAATTTCCCCGCTGCCTGCAGTTCTCCGCAGAATCGCCTTCATCCTGAGAAGCAGTTCTTCCATGCTGAAAGGTTTGGTAATATAATCATCACATCCGAGTTTAAAGCCCTCAATCCTGTCTTCACTGAGAGCCTTTGCAGTAAGGAATATAACTGGCACTACGGGATCAGATTTTCTCAGTTCGGCTGTAAATGTAAAGCCGTCTTTTCCCGGCATCATAACATCAACCAGACAGATATCAAATTCACCGCGCCGGTAAGCCGCGGTACCTTCGATACCGTCCTTACAGTGAACAACCTCAAAACCATTCATCTTCAGATGCTCTTTGAGAATAAATCCGAGGTTAGGGTCATCTTCGAGCAGCAGAATTTTAGCCATCTACTTTATCCTGAAGATATCTGAATCTCACTTCAACAGTTGTACCCTCTCCGGGTTTACTTTTCACAGAAACATTACCGCCGTGTAGCTCAGCAATTTTTTTCACATAGCTGAGTCCGAGCCCGAAGCCTTTGACATCGTGTTTATTGCCGGTGGGCACCCGGTAGTATTTGTCAAAAATGTGTTTCAGGGAATCGCTGTTTATACCGATGCCGTTATCGGTTATTCTGATTACTGCAAAGTCACCTGTCTTAACCGAATCAACCTTGACAATGGGTGCGCCTTTTGTGTATTTCACCGCGTTATCAATGATATTGTAAAAGAGATTTTCGATATGAAGTTCATCGCCTTCAATCATTATCATCTCTGATGAGAGTGATTTTTCTATGCTGCCTCCCGTTGCCTCAAGCCTTACTGAAGCATTCTGGATGATTTTTGCCAGGAGCTCATTGAGATCAATCACTTTATGGTTAAGCTTTATTTCACCCTCCTCAAGAACCGCCATTTGAAGAATTTTATCAACCTGACGGCGCATCCTGCCTATTTCATCGGATATGATTGAATTGTACCTTCGTAACCGTTCAGAATCAGATACCACCTCTGGTTTGCTTATGGCTTCAGAGGCGAGACTTATGCTTGAGATAGGTGTCTTGAACTCATGTGTCATATTATTAATGAATCCCGTGACAAGTCCGGCAAGCCTATCCTGACGGTATATTACTCTTAGCGTATAGAGAAAACTCAAAAGGATAATCAGTGATAGGAGCGCAGAAAGTGTATAGAGCGGCAGCATTTTTCTGAAAAGAAAGTCATTTTCTCCGCTGAAAATAACTGCAAGGAAGTTTTTCATGGGTGAACCCGTTGCAGGGAAAAGCTGTACTCTGTATGGGCTTGCAATTAACTCATCCGATTTCTTTTCATTACCGTCAACTGTAACAATTATATCAATAGCAGTGAGTAGACCCGATTCAAACGGAAGATTAATACCGGCAGCCTTAAACTCCGAGCTCAGCAGTGAATCAACTGTTTTCCTCACCACACGCTCATTTATCGGAAGCGAATTACTGAAAACAAGCTGGTCAACTATCTTGGTTACAAATACCTTCTTTTTATCAACCGGCATTTTTTTAAGATAATTAATCACCTTCTGGGTATCGGTTACAGTGATGTAGGTGAACTGAGCAGAGTCAATGTCTTTACCTGAAAAGCTGTAGTTGCTGCCCCCGCTTGAACCTTTAAATATAAAAACCGAATCTCCGCTTTTGTGCCCCGCAACAGAATCCGTAAACTGATAGGAAAATGAAAACCCCTTCTGATTTTTTATCAGTGAATCAATCATCGGGGGACGTCTGATTTCCCGAATATAAGGCGGCATATTCTGTGTAAAAACTATGGTATCTGTGATTTTCGCATAATTTGCTGCCCCTGATTTTTTCAGAACTGAATCATCGACATTAATGACATACTGGAAAATTTTCTTTTCAGCTTCCTTTGCCTCAATCTTTTCCGATACTCGTTCAAGTGCATTAATCACGTTCCTGCGGAATGATTCCTGCTTCTGGGATACGGCTATATCCAGAAAATATGCCTGCAGGGAAATAAGCCCCAGAAAGGCTGCAAAAAGTACCACACTTAAAACTGCGATTATTTTTTTACGGATTTTCATGCTGCAAATTTAACGTGTTTTCTTCTTATGTTATAATGGTTTAACACTTGTTAACATTTCCTAACACCATTTAACTATTTCCTGCCGGAACGCCGTTTTAACTTTGATTCACAGTTGATGAAAATTTTTTCAAAGCAAAAAAACGGAGAAAAATCATGAATTTAAATATGAAGCTGTTCTTACTGGCTCTTCTTCTGAACGTAACTGCGGGTGCTCAGGTATTTAAGCAGTTTACCGCGGGAGAAAAGGTTTATAACGTGCCTGAAATAGGGGGACTTATAGTACAAAGCAAAGATGTCATAAAATTTGAAATGGTTATCCCCTCTGATAAAAGACCGAAAGGTTATGAAAAGGTTGATATAAAAGAGGGTGATATCATTAAGATGATGAACGGAAAAAAGATCAAAGACGTGAAGGATATCGAGGAAATTTATAAAAATGCCAAAACGGGTGATGAAATAAAATTCGGTCTTGAACGCAGCGGTAACCTCTTTATTGCTTCTTTTAAAAAAGCTGATCCTTCAAAACTGCCTCAGATCAAAACCGTAACAATGGATGGTTCCGGGAAAGATAATCTCATTCCGCTTCCCGGTACGGGACTCATTGCACAAGAATCGGGTGGTAAACTCGTTGTTGCAGTAGTACTCCCGAACGCACCTTCTGAAATTACAAAAGCCGGAGTTAAAGAGGGAGATGCAGTGATATCAGTAAACGGGGTAAAGGTCACTGGAAAAGACGGGGCTTCAAAGGAGCTCTCAAAAGTTAAAACCGGCGATTCTATGAAAATTGAGATTACATCCGGCGGTAAAACAAAGGAGATAAAATTCAAAAAGACAGAAGATGCCGGCAAAATCATAATCAGGAAATAAAAAATGTCAAAACTTAGATTAATTGCTCCGGCTGTTATTATGCTTCTGCTTTTTCTGTTTCAGACTGCTGAATTGTTCCCTCAGGTAAATTATAATCAGAGAGATGATAAGTACCGCCTTCTGGGACTTAAACGTGCAAAAGAGGTTTTTGAAGCAGCAAAAAAAGAATTTGACCGCGCCAAAGAGCTTTACAATAAAAAATATATGTCAGAAGTGGAGTTTGATAAGATCAAAGCCGCTTATGCCGATGCCGAGGTGAATTATCAGCAGTCACTTCTGGCTGTTCTCTTTGAAAATCAGTTTGTGACGGTTGAAGATGCTGTTAAATATCAGACCCGCGATGGCAAAAAGCGGGTAAGACTCAGAGTTGCCAACACCTCTCAGGGAGCAGAGGAATACAGAAAACTCCTGAATATTGATGAGCCGTACTTCAAGACTCTTCAGCCAGATGTTATAAGCAATGTTTATGTATCGCTGGCAAATGACAGAAACGAAATCATAAGCCGTCCTTATGAATCCAAAATAACAGAACTCCACTACGGGAAACCCAGGGATCTCGATTTTCAGCTTCTTCAGGACCTGGACGCGGTAACTGTAAATATCATCTTCGGGAACGGAAGCACCCGCTCAATGCGGATTTATCTTCAGAAAGATCAGTCAAAGAATATTGCTGCCGTTCAATCGGAGCAGTTTTCACAGGAAGGGGAACTCGGAAATTCAGCAGTCTATGATCTGACGCTTGAGCTGTTCAGCGGCGAAAGCAACACATTCAGTCTTGAAGTGGTAAACCTGCCTGATCAGATTAACAGGATTTTCAGGGATCCTCAGACCAGGGCAAGATTAAGTCAGTTAAGATTTATTGAGAACGCAAATACAAGGAAAGTTTCTCTTGAGGTTTCTCTCCCTGACCGGCCGAGCGAACAGATTAAAATGGATGAATC
>CAYPMQ010000327.1:0-3893 GCA_964411625.1 uncultured Ignavibacteriaceae bacterium | reverse complement strand
AATGCCCGCTGCCCGGAGAAGCTTCGCTATCTGGCCGCGGTGGTGTGTGCCATGGTTACAGATATGAAGGAGTATATCTTCAAGGGCTGATTCATATGGTACACCGGCAGTAGTTTTGTAACTGATTATTTTTTCAAGCCCGGAATCCCGGTTCAAATTAAACAGTCTCATAGTGCTTTTATATGCCATCTCGTTAAGCATTGAGAGGTCATGAACAGCATGAATCTGAAATACGGGAACGGGGCTCAGTTCGGTATCGATTCTTGAGTTCCAGATTAGCTGGGCGTTAATGACGTGTGATATAAGTTTAAGAATTTCCTCATCCTGAACTTTATTTGCTTCTATGCTTCTTATTATGAGATTATTTGCTTCAAAATTATAGTTAATCAGTTTTTCAAGCATATATTTTTGCCTTTATTTTACTGGAATTAATTAAATCTGCTGATTGTTATAAATATAAAAATTAAACTGAAAATTATGAGAAGTCTTTTTTTGTTACTCGCATTTTTATCTTTATTTTGCACTAATGACAAGAGTTCGGCTGTGAAAGCCGTGAGTAAGGAGAAATCAATGATTGTTAATGTAACCGGTGATACCGCTACCTTCGGTGCGGGATGTTTCTGGTGTGTTGAGGCTGTTTTTGAGAGACTTGATGGTGTGCTCCACGTGGAATCCGGTTACTCGGGAGGACATGTTGTAAATCCCACTTACAAACAGGTTTGTGAAGGAAACACCGGGCACGCTGAAGTTACCAGGATAATTTATGACCCTGCAAAAGTTTCTTTTAAGGATCTGCTCGAGGTTTTCTGGAAAACCCATGATCCTACCACTCTCAACAGACAGGGAAATGATGTGGGTACTCAGTACAGATCGGTGGTCTTCTATCATAATGAGGAACAAAAGCAGCTCGCTGAAGAATATAAAAAGAAGCTGGATGAATCCGGAGCGTTCAATAACCCGATTGTAACCGAAATCAGTCCGCTGATAAATTACTATCCTGCGGAGGATTACCATCAGGATTATTATGAAGAAAACCCTGCCCAGGGATACTGCCAGTTTGTAATAAGACCCAAGATTGAGAAGTTTGAAAAGGTTTTCGGATCAAAAATGAAAGAAGAATATAAAAAGTGAAGAAACTGATTATTGTTCTTCTGACTTTAATTACGCTGCCTGTCATGTTTCAGGCATGCAGTTCATCAGCAAGTGAGAAGGGCCTGTATAAGCTTACAGGTACAGCACGCTATTTTGAGAAAATTTATCTCGGAGATGATGCAGACCTGATAGTGAAGATTATTGAACAAAAAGTTACCGGCCAGGAAACGGTAGTTGCCGAAAAACTTATTAAGAAGGTAAGTGTTCCTCCGATCCCGTTCGGGATTGAGTATCCCTCGTTAGCAACCATGGACATAAAAAAGTTCAGAGTAAAAACTATTGTTCTCCGGTATGGTGAACCCAAGTTTGAGTCTGATGATAATATTTTTTTCACTCCCGGCACAAAAGATACTCTTAATCTTATAATGCACCACGTCTTCGACTAATTAAAAACCGGGACTGTGCATTGTGATTATGAATCTTTCTTTGTCCATTTTAATCTAATTACGATGAATAACTGTGATTTGAATAAATCGGAGGGTATTAATGAATTACGATATCAATAATTTTGAAACCGAAGTTTTAGAAAAAAGTAAATCCATTCCTGTACTCGTAGATTTCTGGGCAGAGTGGTGCGGACCGTGCAGAATGCTGGGACCCGTGCTCGAGCGGCTTGCCGACGGTGCCGGGGATTCCTGGGTACTTGCCAAAGTAAATGTTGACGAGATGCAGGATGTTGCAGCAAAATATGGCATCAGAAGTATTCCCGCTGTGAAATTGTTTATAGACGGCAAGGTCAAAGATGAATTTGTGGGTGCGCTTCCCGAAGGACAAATAAAAAAATTCCTTGCAAAAAATATTCCCGTTAAACTCCCGGGTGAGCTTGCAGAGGCTGAAGAGCTGCTTAGAGCAGGGCGGTATGAAACTGCTGCAGAACTCTACAAAAAAGCGTTCATGGCTGATAATAAAAATGAAGCAGCTTTTTTCGGTTACGCAAGAATAAAGGTTTTTGAAGATCCTGTCTTTGTTGCCGAAGGACTCGAAAAAGTATCTGTTTCAGATGATAATTTTGAAATTGCAGGTGCATTGCAGACATTCACCCGGCTGCTTAAAGCTTACGGCGATCCTGCTTCGCTGCCACCTGATCCTGTTAAAGATCTTTACCTTTCAGCTATTAAAAATCTTATCTCACGTGATTATGAAAAAGCGCTTCAGTCATTTATTGCGGTAATAAGAGAAAATAAACCTTATGATGATGAAGGTGCAAGAAAAGCATGTATTGCAATTTTCAAATATCTTGGTGAAGATCACGAAATTACCCGGAGAAACAGAAGGGATTTTTCAAACGCATTGTATTGATGCTGCTCCCTTAAAAACCATTTGCCGAAGTCCGGATATACAAACATCCGGACTTTTTTTATTATATTTCCTTCTCTTAAGTAATCACCTTTCTTCTGTAATTTATCTCAGCGTTAATTCCCGGAATACAATATGAAAATTCTGAGTTACACCTTCACGATAGTTATAATACTGAGTTCTTCATTCTTTTCTCAGTCATTCAGAATGTTAAGACCTGTTGAAGATAATATTCAGGTGAACGGATCCTATCTCTATGGTGAACCACACATTTCTAACCCTAACTCTGCTCACAAGGGAGCAGATATTCTGGTAAGATGGGATACTGTTTATGCTTACGGGAATGCCACGGTTTATTCAGTGGCTTACAATCCGAATGATACGGTAGGCGGATATGAACCAAACGGAGGCGGAAATTATATTGTGCTCAGAAGCAGCTGGCAGGGAAAACTCATCTATGTCTATTACATGCATCTTAAGCTTCCATTCGTAACTTCAGGCAGTACGGTTACTGCAGGTCAGCCGGTTGCTTTATCGGGCAACACCGGATTTTCCACAGGCGCACATCTCCATTTTGAAATCAGGGAAGGTTCTCCTTCTTCCGGAACTTCAAGAAGCAGAAGAAATCCTGAACTTTGGTTTGCAATGAACGGAATGGGTGCCATTTACGGCAGAGTGCCAAACGCGCCTAATTCAACCAGGGTGGATATTTACCCTGATCCGAAACCGAGGCCTCCTTACACTACTTACGGATACTCGCTTACATATAATTTTAATGATCCCGGAATAGGCAGTGATCCCGTTTATAATGAAAATTATGCGATCGGAGATGTGAAACCGGGAACATACACAATATCTGCTTTGAACGGCAGTTACAGAAGAACCGTTACGGTAGCCGCGGGTCAGGTGGTGAACGCGGATGCCTCTACAAATGCGGATAACGAAGAAACTGAAATAATATCAGATTATATTCTTGAACAGAATTATCCTAACCCGTTTAATCCGGAAACCATAATCAGATTCAGCATACCTGAAGCAGTAAACGTCAGAATTGATGTTTATGCACAGGATGGATCTTTTATCAAAACTCTCCGGAATGAATATACCTTACCTGGGAGACATTCAGTTGTATTCAACGGAAGCGGATTCGCCTCAGGGACATTTTTTTACAGGATGACTGCCGGAAACCGGATTATTAGCGGTAAGATGTTATTATTAAAATGAAAACGGGATTACTGATTCCCCGGAATGATTAAATTCTGGTTAACGTATTTGGTTACGATTGCCTGAAGATCCTTTTTCCCAAATGGTTTTGATAAGAAATCGGAAAAACCTGCTTCTAAAAATTCTTCCCTGTCACCCTCCATTGCATAGGCTGTTATTGCTATTGACGGTGTATTGCTGTTGTAATGAGACATCCTCTGGAACCTTAAAACATCCATACC
>CAYPMQ010000326.1:0-3904 GCA_964411625.1 uncultured Ignavibacteriaceae bacterium | reverse complement strand
CTGCGGGGGCGTGGCGGTGCCGGGTTCCCGACCCATGTAAAATCTGATTCAGCCGTGGAATTTGTACTTGCCAACGGTGCGGAGTGTGAACCCCTTCTTCACAAAGATTATGAAATAATGCTGAATTTTGCGGAGCCGATTGTTAAGGGATGTGAACTGATGGTTGCAAAAACAGGCGCAAAGAAAGGGTATTTCGGGATCAAAGGTAAGAATGCTAAAGCGATTGAAGCTGTAAAAAAACACCTTCCCGCAAATATTGAAATGACAGAACTCGGAGATTTTTATCCCTCCGGAGATGAATATGAACTCGTTTACCATGCAACAAAAAGATTAATTCCTGCAGGCGGAATACCACTCCAGGTTGGCTGTGTGGTTAATAATGTTGAAACCCTTTATAATGTGTGGCAGGCTGCTCAGGGTGTTCCCGTTACAGAAAAATTTGTATGTGTGGCAGGCTGCGTTAAAATGCCTTCATCCTTTTTTGTTCCGGTAGGTACTCCCATGAAAGATGTTCTTGAGATGGCAGGCGGAGTTACAGTTAAGGATTACGGAGTGTTTGTCAGCGGAATCATGATGGGGCAGTTAAGTTATAACACCGATGAACCTGTAACAAAAACCACAGCAGGCTATATCGTGCTTCCGAAGTCTCATCATCTTATCACCAGAAAAGAGACCCCTGAACCGGCACGAAACAGGATCGGTAAATCAGCATGTGATCAGTGCAGCTATTGCACTGAGTTTTGTCCGCGCTATCTCCTTGGTTATAATGTACAGCCTCATAAGGTTATGCGCTCGCTTGGTTTCACAAAAACGGGAAATGATATCTGGAATCAAATGGCAGAATTATGCTGTGCTTGCGGTCTTTGCACCCTTTATGCATGTCCTGAAGACCTTTTCCCTAAGGAAGCGTGCGATAAATCCAAACGCGAGATGAGAGAAGCGGGAATTAAATATGTTCAGCCAAATCCACCCAAGGTACATCCTCTCAAAGAGGGAAGGAGAGTACCCTTAAAGATGCTTATGAAACGCCTTAAGGTTACAGAGTTTGAGGCGCCAACCCCGTTCTTTAATGCGGAATTCAATCCTAAATCGGTCAAAATAATGACGAAACAGCATACAGGGGCGCCTTCAGTACCTGTTGTTAAAACAGGTCAGAGGGTATCAAAGAATGAGCTTATTGCTGCAGTTGTTCCGGATAAACTCGGAGCAAATATTCATGCTTCAATAAGCGGAATAGTTACCGAAGTAAATTCAGAATTTATAAGAATAGACAACCACTAAAAAACAGGTTTTGAAAAATATGATTAAAAAGAACTCAATAGGTCTTCTCGAACTCAGCAGTATCGCCTCTGGCATGCATGCGGCTGATATTATGCTTAAAACCGCGGCAGTTGAAATACTTGTATCAAGAACGATCTGCTCCGGAAAGTATATGACCATAATAGGGGGTGATGTAGCCGCAGTCAGAAGTGGCGTTGAAGCGGCTGCAGAGCAGGTTTCATTTGGGGTTATAGACCAGTTTGTGATACCCAATGTGCACCCCTCAGTGTTTCCGGCAGTGGCGGGAAGTAACCGCGTTGATCTGCTTCAGGCACTTGGTATTATTGAATCATTTTCGGTAGCCTCTCTGATTGAGGCGGCAGATGCAGCAGCGAAGGCAGCGAAAGTTGAACTGATCGAGATAAGACTTGCAATGGCCCTCGGGGGCAAGGCTTTTGTTACCATGACAGGCGAGGTTGCAGCGGTTCAGGCCGCTGTGGATGCCGGAAGCCTTGTCGTGGCGGATAAGGGGATGCTTGTTAATTCAATCGTGATCCCACAGCCCCGTCCGGAACTGCTGAGCGAAATGGTATAAGCCATCTTCATATTAAAAAATTTTCCCTCCCGCACCACCGGTTTCTTAAATTGAAGCTGTGCTGCGGGGGGCATCTGTTCATGCAAATCCTTAAACCAAGTAACTGAATAAGTCAAAGCACTCTTAATCATTCTGAATCACTGATGATTCTGAAAATTTTAGAGGAAATAATTTTGACCAGCTGAAGGCACATTATATCCCCGCATAACACGGTAATTTAACATTATCCGGACATCCATGCATCTGATAAATCATCTAAATACTCACAAAACCCTCGTATATTATTTCCTGCGGGCTAAAGCTAAGGGGAGCAACGTTTACAATTTTAGTGCTTAATTTATATTAAGATAAGCGCTTTTAACTGTTATCTGTTTAGTACTCAATTGCTTTCTGAGAATAAAACCGGGAACGGGCACCAAATCAGGCCATTAGAGTGTTGGATTGGGAATTGCAATAAAATCCTGTGAACCGGATTTTATTGCAAAATTATATTCAGAAAACTTATTTTGAATCGTTAATGAGGCTTTTCACCTTTGAAAGATCACTTATCAGGTAAATAAGATTCTGGAAGTGTGCACTTGAATTGCCAAGGTACTTCTCCCCTATGGGTATTCCTATCTCTTCCTCAATATTTTCCATGATATCGCTAAGCTGATTAAGGAATTTATTTATCTGCGTCTCCATATCAATCTGGATTTTAACTGTACCGCCTGCTTCAGGGTTAGCAGAAGCTTTAACACCTGCATTGAGGAGCCCCTTAATATAACGCGCAGTAAAGCAAAGGTCGAAGAATCTTTCTTCAGTGTCAAATTCGGCACAGCTCAGTGCAAGAGTTCTTACATCCTCAGAATTGATAAGTTCCGGCTCACCATGACTGATCTGCTTAAGAATCTGATTTATTATATGTTTATTTATTTCAGACATAATTCTTATCTCCGGATTCCGAGACCCAAACCGTCGCCGACTGGCAATAATACGGAATCAACGTCAGGGTGGCTGAAAAAATAGTCATTAAATTCTCTGATTTTTGCAGCAGAGTTCCTGTATGAATCAGGTACCTCAGTATCTGCAGCAAATCCGTGCCATAATAAATTATCGACTGCAATTATGCCTTTTTTATTCAATTTCTTTAACGCAAGATCAAGAAGGCTTATATAATCCTCTTTATCGGCATCAAGAAAAACAAAATCAAAGGAAGAATCAGTCTTCATCAGGTATTCTTCTCCGTCAGAAAAGATCAGATCGATATTCTGAAACCCGCTTCTTTTTATAAAGTCTTCTGCAATTCGGAAATTATTTTTGCTTTTCTCTACTGTTACCAGCCTTGCATTCTGAGGCAGAATCCCGGCAAGTCTTATCGCGGTATAGGCTATTGCAGTACCGAGTTCAAGAAGCATTCCCGGTTGACTGATTTTAACCAGAAATTCAAGAAATAACGCCGATTCAGGGTACAGAACAGGAATTCTGTGAAGCTCCGCAAAATTTCTCATTTGCCGTATGAGCGGGTCATCCGGCTCCGGAGCAAATTGTTTTATGTAGCCATACTGTTCAGGAAAGAGAATCTTATCCATCAATTTCTGATTCTGAGAAATAATTCTCTGGAA
The DNA here is from genome assembly GCA_964411625.1 of uncultured Ignavibacteriaceae bacterium. GTDB lineage: Bacteria > Bacteroidota > Ignavibacteria > Ignavibacteriales > Ignavibacteriaceae > JABWCA01. The sequence goes on along the minus strand of CAYPMQ010000326.1, from coordinate 445 downwards.
TAAACCTTGCCGTCAATGTTCAGCTGATAATAATAGATACCATCCGGCATGTTAAATCCTCTCTTATCTTTTCCATCCCAGCTGAATGAGTTCATATCGTAAGAGTTAAGACCGCCCGTAAAAATCGTTTTTACTTTATTACCCATAATATCATACACAGCGAGCTCACCGAAGGACATGTTTTTATATTTAAGCGTCACCGAACTGTTCACCTTGAGCCCTCTGAACAGATATTTTGGTGAATTCTTACTTAAACCTCTTAAATTAAATGACTTATAGATTATATCATCGTTTCCGTAACAGATGTATGTTTCATAAGAATCAGGATCATTTGATTTTTCACCTGTTTTTTTGTTGGTGATAACAAATCCGAATTTAATTTCCCGGCCGCTTACTGCAGGGGGCAGTTCAGTCTCGAAACCGCCGAATTGATCAGGTCTCATAA
>CAYPMQ010000325.1:0-3927 GCA_964411625.1 uncultured Ignavibacteriaceae bacterium | reverse complement strand
TATAAAGATTGGTGTTGGCAGAGACGGCATTTACAGGATTACCGGAGAAGAATTGTCAGCTGCCGGTGTTATAACAGGAAATGTGAATCCGGCATCATTTAAACTTGAAACAAAAGGTAAATCAGTGCCAATATTTATTAATGACAGAGGCGACGGAGTTTTTAATCAGGATGATTATATCGAGTTCCTGGGGATAATGAATTATGGGAGCCCAGAATACAGAACTGTAAACCCTCCGAATACTTCATATTATGAATTTCTTGACAGAAACAGTGATACCACGATTTATTGGCTTTCATGGGGGTGGAGCCAATCAAACAATGTGCAGCTTCAAAGTTCATCTGAGCTCAGTTCAAATGACACATTAAAATATTATAGCCACTTCATCCATTCAGAAAGTCAGATTAATTATAATACGTTATCAGGAGACCCGTTATTAACTGAACTTCCATTCTGGAACGATAAAAAAAGCTGGTATGGGCAGCCAATTTTTGTAGGCACTCAATCTTTCAGCTTTACGGCAGCAAATGTTTATCCCGGTGAACCAGTTCATTTTTTCCTTAAATATGCCAGTTTAGGCGGTTCTGTACAAAATAATGCCCATCAGCTTGGGTTCAGACTTAATAGTAATCCTGTGAATCTTGATTCCCAAAATGTGAATGCCTATGAAGCTGTTATTTTAAACGCTTCTGAAACATCAGATAGTCTGGTTAACGGTACAAATCGTCTGATTGTACAGAATTATCAGAATGAGAACACTGCAAATATATTATACTCGGATTGGTATGAAGTTGAATACCCTAGAAAAACAATTGCTTCAGCCGATTCCGGGATGTTCAGGTTTGGTTTTCTTTCCTCTCAGGGCACTTACACTTTCCGGATTGATTCGGTAAGGACAGACAGTCTTCTTCTTTGGTCCCTGGACTCAGGTGGTTATAAAAAAATTTACGCACATAAAACTGTAAATTCTGTTGTAGTAACTGATACTATTAATTCTGACCGGAAATATTTTTACGATGATGGTTTATCACCTAATTCGGTAAAAATATACTACAAAAAAAGATTTGTCAACCTAAGAAATCAAACCGGGCCGGTAGATTACATTCTTGTTACTGCCAAGCCGTTGGTTAATGCTTCTTCTGAGCATGCAGATTACATCTCAGGTGTTGAAAATCTGATTACTAAGGTGGTGGATATTGATGATGTAATAGATGAATTTGCCTTTGGGCAGACCGATCCCGAAGCTTTGAGGTCTTTTGTAAGATTTACTCTTGAGAACTGGCCCTCACCGAAACCATCTTACCTTTTTCTTGTAGGACAGGCAAACTTTGATCTCAAAAAGAATGTAACCAAATTTTCAAACGTTCCATCAAAAACGAATCTTGTGTTTTCATATGGTGCTCCGGGTTCAGATAATGCATTTGGGATATTTGATACAACAGGGGCTTTTATTAATCAGATTTACATCGGAAGATTACCTGCCCGTACTTCCCAGGATGTCATTGATTACACAACGACTTTGAAAAATTACTATTCTCAAAGGAAGACAGAATGGAATAAAAATGTATTGCTCTTTTCCGGCGGAAATTTTAATAATCCAAATCAAATCGAACAATTCAGACAAAATAATCAGTCAGTTGCTGATACAGTATTTGCCAGAGTTCCTTATGGAATGGGTGTGACTCACTTCTACAAAACTGTTAATCCTGCCACTTCTTTAGGGCCTTATACTTCAGAGCAGGTGAAAGCAGCGTTAGATAAAGGGGGACTTTTATTTTCCTATGTCGGACATAGCGGGGTTCAAACATGGGATAATGGCATCGGATCACCTGAACAGTTATTTAACCTGGAAAACAAAAATCCTTTGGTTACTGACTTTGGATGTGCTACCGGGCTTCATTCTCTGCCTGATGTCAACTCATTTTCAGAACTTTTTATGTTAAGTCCAAGAAGCAGGGCGATATCTTACATCGCTAATTCTTCACTGGGATTTGTCTCTACTTCAGCAACAGCACCTGCATTATTCTATTCAACAATCTTCAGAGATTCGGTATTTAAAATCAGTGAGGCTCTCAAAATAACAAAACAGAAATTAAACAGCCAGTTTGGTTCAAGCACCCCTATAAAGGTATTTGGTTTTTCAAGTACATTTTTTGGAGAACCTACACTTAAATTGGCAATCCCCGAAAAACCTAATTTCATCATTTCAGTAAAGGACATTAGTTCATCTGAGACTCAGCCTGATGATCGTTTAGATTCACTTGGTATCATACTAAGTTATCGGAACATTGGATCAGTTATAACTGATTCATTAACAGTTCTGGTCAACACATATTTTGAAAATGAACTTGCTAATTCTGTTACTCTGAAAAGAAAAGTCCCAGTTTACGCAGATTCAATAAATCTTAAAATTCCGATCAGCAAGCGGTCCGGAAATTTCAGAATCGAAGTAAAACTGAACCCTGATAATAAGATTGAAGAGCTTTATCAGGATGACAATTCTGCTGAATTTGAATTTCAGGTTTTCAGCACTGAATTCAGATACAATATCCAACCTGTAAGTTCTGTATCAAGTAACAAGGATCTTTCAATTCTTAATCCGAAGTCATTGAATCAGACTTTGAAACTTGTATATCAGATTGCCGATAATTATCTCTTCCTGAATCCCGTACAAAACGAGGTACCGTTAGGAGAAACTTTTACGATAGTTCCCCTTAATAATCTCACGAATGGGAAAAGATATTGGATCCGAATCCGGAATTCAGGCTCTCAGGAGTTTCAAAATCCGTTAACTTTAACTTTTTCAGACAAACCGGGATATCTGATTCAGGATAGTGTTGCATTCGCCTCAGGAATATCCAATAAGGTTACATTTTCATCAGAAGGGATAAAACTTGATTCAGTGACTAAAAAGATCAAAGTAGAATCTGCAGGTTATTACGCCGGAGCATTAGGTGTGATAGATGTTGGTGGACAAAACTTTGTTGCTGAAAATACTATCCCCGGTTTCCATTTCTGTACTTTTAACAGAAGTGATCTTTCGTTTTCTGAATACAAAGTTCTTGCTTTTAATGCTAACTCACAACAAGTTAATGAAATTGTCGATTTTCTCAACGCACTTGACTCGACAAAATTACTCGCCGGTGTTGTATCTGTCACCGCTACCCGTTATGCGCCTGTTACGACCATACTTCAAAGTCTCGGCTCAAAATTTGTTCAAAATGTGGGGTACCGTCATTCATGGGCATTTCTGACATGGAGAGGTGCAGATCAGTCACAGGTTAAAGAAGTCTGGAAAACCTCACTTGCGGGTCCCGCTGTAGTTGACACGTCTTTTACTTTTAATTATTCTCAGGGTACTTTTGAATCAGAGATTTTGGGCCCGGTTAAGAGGTGGAATTATCTGAGTCTTAATAAAACAGGCTCATTTGATGATGTAAAACCCAAAATAATCGGATTCATGACTGATGGTTCATCGGATACATTAAATTTAAGTATCACGGCAGATTCAACCTCACTGACCTCAATTGATCCCAGAGTATATCCAAAGTTAAGATTAAGATTCGATTTGAAAAAGAATCAATCTGATCCTGTCGTAAGATCAATTTATGTTAATTCAGAATCACCGGCAGAATTGAGCATTAATAATTATAATCTTAATCTTTCAAAAGATACGATTTCGATAAATGATTCCTTGACAATTAATTTTAATGTGTCTAACTCCGGAACCGGTATTGCGGATAGTTTCAGGGTATTTGTCGAACTCGAAAATCCGGATCAGAGCAGATCAACTATACTTGATGAATTGGTTGCCGGCCTGGCAGCAGGACAATCCAAACCTTTTATTCAAATTATAAGATCTGATCAGAAATCAGGCGCTAAAAAACTCCGTGTCACCCTTGATCCCCAAAATTATGTGCCGGAGTT
>CAYPMQ010000324.1:0-3941 GCA_964411625.1 uncultured Ignavibacteriaceae bacterium | reverse complement strand
CCACCTGAGTTTTACAAAATCCCCTCTTGCTTCACAGGTAAACGATGTCAGTTCAACAGGCAGATTTCCTCCTTCGCTGCCAAAGACAAATTCAGAAAAACTGTTGATACCTGATATCTCAAGCCAGTCATCACTCTGCTCACCTGTTGTGCCATTATCATGATATGTTAGTAATCCTACTTCAGAAAAAGTGCCGCTGCCAACAGTCTCTCTTTTATAAAGTTTGATATCTGAGGCACCCTCACTTATAATCATATTCGGAAGATCGCTCAGATTAAATCTGAGAGTACAGTTATTAAACTCGACTCCCTGATTTTCAACCACAAACCTGAATGTTGATACATCCCCGAGTACACCGGCAGGATCTTCTGCACCTGAATTAAATGCCATTACCTTAAGCTCTCCCTGCTTGGATACTAACTCAAATTCTATTGATTGAATACCTGCTGATGAGGTAGTGGAAAGAACAACATTACTACCCGATTCTACCTCCTTAATTTCTTCTTTGTAGTGATAACCATTATCAGTGAAGCGGTTAGTTTCAAGACGCCAGTTTGCTGCGTTAAACAGGGACTGTTGAAACACCAATCTTAACCCTGCGCTTGACTTCACCAGCTTCCCGAATGATTTCCCGAATGATTGCGCATTTGTTCCATTGGTAAGTACTGAAGGCAAAGCAGATGTATTAACAGAAACAGCATCCGAATTCCATGATGAAGCACCTATATTTATTCCTGTCAGAAGATTTGGTGAAGCAGTGGTTCCGGTGAAAGCAAATATTTGATCAATGTTGTTGAAAGTACTTAAATCCCCGGTAACACTTCCTTTTGAGGTACCCGTCTGATTTGTATTTATTGCCCAGATTGAAACCGCCTCACCCGGCAGAAGGCCCTGAGCAGGAGCAGTCCATTCACAGAGAGATTCGCCGGATCTGAAAACTCCGCTCGATCTCCACCCCCGGTTAGTGAACTGTATCTTTGTTCCGCCGCAGATGTTTACCAGAGGCATGAAGGTAAATAATCTCTCATTTGGCATTTCAGCAGATGGTGTTCTGAATTCAATTATTGCAATGTCACCCGCAGAAAGTGTGGTTGATGACCTTATTGTGTGGTTTTTTGATAAAGCATAAGAAGAAGAATTTGCTGCCCCGGTTTCTGAAAAAGTTACAGCCGCTCCGGAAGAAGAGTTAAAACTTATTGTGCTACCAGTGGATGCAGCCTCAGAAATATCTGCAGTGAGGATCAGATAATTTTTTCCAATCCTGAATCTCTGACCATTTCCGGAATAAATCAGATTCTCTCCTCCGCCGGCTGATGTTGAAGAGACAGATCCAATCAGATTATCTGTATCATCAAGTGTTGCATCAGGAGAGTACCAGAGTTTCCACCCCGAACTTTTAATATCCGATGCTGAATAACTACCTCCTAAAGGTATGGTAAGATTTGTCAGAGTCAGTGAATCGTTTACCACATCAAATCTGAGTCTGTAGAGAATGTTTTTACTGCTACCCTGACCCATCTCATTTGTACCCGGATCAAAACCCGTTGTAGTTACAATTTGAGCGGATTTGATATAAGTGAAAGTACCTCTTTCAAGATAAACCCCGGTATTTAATTTAGTGACTATATTTATACCATCTCCGGAGTTAATAAATGAAGGAAGAATTACATTAAAACTAACCTCACCGGCAGAGTTCGTGGCAGGAAGGCTGATATCGGTTGTGGAGGCTGTAAGTCCGTTTTGAGTATGTATAGAATATTCTTCCACCGTAAATCCGGCTTCAGAGGTAATTTCTCCGGCAACTTTGAATACATATCCCGGCACGCTGTTGCCATATTTATCTCTTGCGGTTATTGTTATCACGGATGTTACTCCCTGACCCAACGGAACCGAAACTGAAGCTGATGAATTAGTTTCATTTGCTGTACCCGGAAGCAATATCTGAGATACTGTGGCGTCATTGAACCCCGTTGCTTTCACAGCAATGTTTTTGATGCAGGAGGTCTTAATTGAATCGTTACCGTTTGATGGGTGTAACGTAATTTTGCCGGCAGATATGGTATAATCTCCCGCTGAGAGGTTATAGTCATTAACTGTTATCGAGGTAATATTCTCCCGCCAATATTGGTCGTCATTGAATGTCAGTTCAAGATCGTTATCAATATTGTTCAGTGTTACATCAGGGGTAACTATTGGGGGAGTAACAAATTCATAATAGACTTCTAAGCTAAAATCATCAATGCCTAATCCGGAAATTCCATCATTTTCCCACTTAAGCATTCCATTTTCTCCGGGTGATAATATATAAGGAATTGTAAGCAGAAAAATTGACTGATTCGATGGCAGATTTCCATCCAGAGCGCTTACTTGTGTGTTTTTAATTGCCGTAAATTTTAAGCCCGCAAGCTCGATAAAGTTTTGTGAGTTTATGTCTGTTGTCTTACCCAAAAATACCTTTAAATTGCTCTTTACATTTAACTCCTCTCTCCATTGTTCTCCCCTGAAGGAAATTCTTAAATAGCGAATCGATCGAAGTTCATCATTATTTCTGAATTTTAGGGCAAAGCTACGGGAGGTTAAACTTGGCTTTCTCAGCCCTAATGCTCTGTCAGTTTGTCCGGTTGAACCAAAGGAATAGATATAAGAAGATGTGGTATTATGATTTCCATCAGAAACATAGTACAAGTTAACTGAACCCATCCAGTTTAATCCATCACCAGAGGTGGGCCAATTTTTCGAAGAACCTGTACTCTGTAAAAAATCAAAATCTGTTGAATAAGTAGTGTTGGAAGAATTGAATAAAACCTGCCCCTGAATAAGTGCGGGTACTATGATTATTGTTAATAGTATGTATTTTAACTTCATCTTTTTATCATGTTACGGAAATTAGAAAATATATAATGAAAATTATTAAATAATATTCGAATCAGTGCTCTGCAAATAAACTTTTTTTTAAAAAAAAGTATTTATATCTTTGATCAAAAAATTTTGGGTCATTTTTGTTTTTAACAGCCAAGCGCTGCGTGGATATCTGTGCAGCACTGACAACTATAATAGCGTCTGCTCCGTTCGTTGCTGTGTATTCTCTCTTCATACTAATAGTGCACAGGGTAAGCCCATTTATTGTGCAGGAGAGAAGAATTTCCCCCTCTCATCCCCTGATACGGGTTTATAAAATCAGAACCATCAGATCCGTTTACACCGATAAGATTGACACCTCCAATGTTCTTGTCAGAAGCGATGAAAGTTTTGAATTCCTTCCCTTTGGCAGACTCCTCAGGAGTTGTGGTTTTGATGAACTTCCTCAGATGCTGAACGTACTTAAAGGTGAAATGAGTCTTATAGGCCCGCGTCCCCTGCTATCGGAAGAGATCATTATGGGGTCATCGGTTCTTCCGAGGATTATGAAGGAAAGAGAAAAGATTGTTTCAAGACCCGGCATAACCGGATACTGGCAGGTTTTCGGGAATAAAACCGAGGGACTTATTAATCTTATTTATCATGACCTCTACTATGAAACAAATAAATCCGTATCTCTCGATACCAGAATATTCTTCCAGACAATTCTGAAACTTGCATCTTTTGCCCATCAGGATTCTATACTTGAACGCAAGAAAGTTGAAACCGCCTCGGCAGCTCATCAGGATGTTTTCCAACGCCTTAACTGAAACCGATAAACTGCCACCTGATTTCTATCCTGTCAACTGCATACCTGTGTGCCAAATTGATCTTTTTATAATTAATTTTTTACACTTCATGTAATAATTAATTATCGGATATCGGAGACTTATTTTAGTTTTGTGAATCTGATATATTCAGAAATTCGAATTTTGGAAATAATCCGGATTATACAGAATCTTTAAAATAATTTGGGCAGACTTTCTGCCAGCCGATATCAAAAGATTTGTTATCGAGGCACCCAAAATAGCTCAAAAGAGAAA
>CAYPMQ010000323.1:0-3980 GCA_964411625.1 uncultured Ignavibacteriaceae bacterium | reverse complement strand
TCATAAATACCTGTAGAGTGACCATCTTTCCATTTTATTTAAAGAGCATAAGATCCGACATTGGAAATAGAGACAATTCTCAGTTGATCGCTGCTGAATATCGGGAAGTATGATTCACTCTGTCTGCTCCTTTCGTCTGCGCAGTTGGCGCAGGGGCAATTCTTTCGTAACACTGAAAGTCTTGATTTGGTTTCCTCATTGTTCTCCCAGATGATTTCCAGATAGTCTTTATCTGCCGAAAGTTTAATGCGGAGCGGTTTCATATTTCAAACTTCCGGCCGGTGAGAATCTCATAGGCAGAAACATATTTGGCTGATGTTTTCCTGATGATTTCATCGGGAAGATCGGGTGCAGGTGGTCTTTTGTTAAATTTAACTGACAGAAGGTAGTCACGGACAAATTGTTTATCAAAACTATCCTGTGCCCTGCCGGGTTCATAGTTATCGGTTGCCCAGAACCTTGATGAATCGGGAGTAAGCACTTCATCAATAAGCATCAGTTCGCCGTTTTCATCTGTACCGAATTCCATTTTAGTATCGGCAATGATGATTCCTCTGCTAAGTGCATATTCCGCACATTTTGTGTACACTGCTACCGACGCCTTTGCAACTTTCTCAAATAATTCCTTACCGATCAGATCCTGAGCCTGCCTGTGAGAGATATTCAGATCATGCTCACCTATTTCGGCTTTGGTTGAGGGGGTGAACAATGGTTCGGGAAGTTTATCCGATTCCCTCAAACCTGCAGGAAGTTTTATTCCGCTGATTTCCCCCGTTTGAAGGTAGTCATTCCAGCCGCTTCCGCTGATATAACCCCTGACAATGCATTCTATCGGGAGCGGAGCAGATTTTTTCACCAGCATTGATCTGCCTTTAAGTTCATCTGCATATGGCTCACAGTCATCGGGATATGCACCGGGATCATCACTGATAAAATGATTCGGCAGAATATCACGGGTAAAGTTCAGCCAGAAGGCGGAAAGCTTATTCAGAACGGCTCCCTTTTTCGGAATACCCTGATTCATAATAACATCAAATGCTGAAAGTCTGTCAGTTGAAACAATCAGCAGATTTTCGCCTGTCTCATAAATATCTCTGACTTTACCCCGCCTGAAAAACCTCAGATCAGGATAAGAAGTCTGTAATATAACATTCATCGGTTAAGGGAATAAAAGTTAAAAAATATGTGATGTAATGTATGATTCTTTGCACAAAAATAAAAAAATACTTGTCTATTCAAATTAATCTGCGGATATTGAAAAATTAATTGAATAAAATCAATAATCCTTAAAAAATGAGAGGCAGCATGAGAAAGTACTACTTTCTTGTTTTAATATCATCCCTTCTTTTGCTCGGCTTTACGGAGATAAAAGCTCAGTCAGACAGCGAAAGCGATTTAGATCCTTCACTCGATTATCTTCCGCTCAATTACTTCAAGGGACTATCTCCCATGAATATGGCAGCTCAGGTTATAACTGTAAACGGATTTGATAATTTTTACATCGGCGTTGACTTTGCTGAACCGCATATGTCAGTCAATCCGATGGATCCAAGAAAATTTTTTAATGCTTTTAATACCAACGGAGCGCACTATACACTCGATGGCTGGAATTGGTCTAACATTACACCAAATTTCGGAAACACAATGCGCGGTGACCCCGTAATAGCGCATGACAGTCTTGGACGTGCATATTACAGTAATATGTACGGAGCTTCTTCAATAGTTGGAGCACTTGTAATGAGATCAGATGACAACGGCCAAACCTGGACAAACTCTGCGGTGGGTGTATCAGGTGTTGATAAAAATTGGATTGCTGCTGATCAGACTTCCGGTCCTTATGCAAATTATGTTTATAACACCATGACAGGCGGTTCAAGCCAGGGCAGATTCTGGAGAAGCACTGACAGAGGAACAACCTACTCTCAGACTGCAACATTCTCAAATCAGGTTTTACCCGGAATGATGGTTTGCGTCGGCCCTTATAACGATAATGGTAATGATATTCCCGGCGGAGCAGTTTATGTGGTTACACACAGCGGAACAAACTCAGCCGGTGTTTATAATTTTTACAGATCAACCAATGGCGGCAGTACTTTCTCTGCAATGTCATCCCAGAGTTTTTCTAACTATATAGGAACTGAAGTAGGCGGACGTTCAACCGTTTCCGCAATGAGAACCAGACCCTACCCTATGATTGCCGCCGATAACAGCTACGGGCCGAACAGAGGCAAATTGTACCTGGTTTATGCCAGCAACAATCCGGCAGGAAACGGCAATAAATCTGATATCTTCTTCAGGTCATCAACTGACGGCGGAACAACCTGGAGTGCTGCTAAAGTTGTCAATGATGATCCTAATCCGCAGTCTAATCACAGTTTCTTCCCTGCTATCTGGTGTGATAAAAACACCGGCAGACTTTACATCAAATGGTACGATACCAGACTTGTTCCCACATCTGACAGTATGGATGTTTATGCCACTTATACAGATGACGGCGGTGCCACATTTGCTCCTAATCAGAGAATTACAAACAAGACTTTTAAGATAAAAATTGCTGGCTCCGGCACAGGACCTTATTATCAAGGCGATTATGATGCCGTTTCCGGTATCAACAATCAGTCAATGCTTGTCTGGACCGATTTCAGATTCGGCGGCTACGGCTCATTTGTTGGTTACTTCCCTGATTATGCATTTATAGTATCACCTGAGAACGGAACAGTACAGTCAACACTTGACAGCGTCCAGATCAGTGTAAGTATTCCGGAAGTAAAACTTTATAATTCAAGTGTAAAACTTTCCTATACAGTATCACCTGCCCCTCTAAATGGTACTTTTGACGTAACATTTTCAACTGATTCAATAACTTCATACCCAGCCACTTCTGTAATGACAATCAGACCTCAGAATGTTGTACCAGGCAACTATACCTTTACCGTTACAGGTGCAGGCCCGCATGGTATTCCGGTTCACAAGAGGACTTACAGTCTTGAGGTTACAGGTATAATACCGGTAGAACTTTCATCATTTGCTGCAGACAATAATAACGGGAAAGTAATTCTTACATGGGCTACCGGCACAGAAACAAATAACAGCGGATTCTCTGTTGAAAGATCCGCAAACGGTCAGAACTGGAATCAGCTCTCATTTATAGAAGGTAAAGGCACAACAACAGAAAAACAGTCATACAGGTTCGAGGACAACACTATCACAAAAACCGGAACCTACTATTACAGGCTGAAACAGGTGGATTTTGACGGAACCCATCAGTACTCAAAAGTGCTCTCGGTTGAAGTTGCAAACCCGACAACATTCTCTGTTGAACAGAATTATCCCAATCCGTTTAACCCTTCAACAAAGATTAACTATTCACTTGCATCTGCATCCAATGTTAAACTAATTATTTATGATGCACTCGGTAAAGTGGTTGATGAACTTACGCCAGGAATAATTGAAGCCGGTGTACACAGTTTTGAATGGAACGCAACCCGATTTTCTTCAGGAACTTACTTCTATTCATTTGAAGCAGTTCCTCAGAATGGTGAAGCTCCCGTAAGAATGGTACGCAAAATGCTTCTTATGAAGTAAAAGCAGATTCTCTCATTAAAAAGGCTCCTTAATGGAGCCTTTTTTGTTTATAACAGGGAGATAAAATTATTATTTAATTAAAACCGGACTATTCACCCTGACCGAGACTGTAACCGGGTTTACCATTGAACTCATACAGGTTCTCTGTTTTGATTATATCGAGTCCTTTTGCATTCAGCTCTGTCATCAATACAAGTACATCCGCATACTTAGCAGATTTTTCAGGTGATGTGAAACGGCATCTCCAGTGATCAGTACAGAAAGTTTCAGGCATTCCTTCTGGATAAACCTTGACACCTCTGTTTGTGATCATTTTGAGTTTTAAATTGAATCCGGCTGATGCAGATTCGAGAATTGCACCGAGTTTTTCAGGATCCCTGTTTTCCTGATCCCAG
>CAYPMQ010000322.1:0-3981 GCA_964411625.1 uncultured Ignavibacteriaceae bacterium | reverse complement strand
TTACAGATTTTCCAAATCTTTATTCAGCACTAAACAATTTAGTCTATAGTGAACTTCGCGTACAAGTTAATAATTTTGGGAGTAAGTTTGGGGCGGTAATTGAAAAAGTAGCTGTTAATTTATTACAAAAGACTTTTTTATCTGATGAGATAATTGAATTGAAAACCACATTTAGCAATAAAGAATATGCAGATTTTGGTCTTTGTTATAATGATTGTATTTTTTTATTTGAAATTAAATCTGCAGTGTTAAATAAAAACGCAACATACTCCAACAATGTAAAAAGTTTCATAAATTCTTTTGAGGATAAATTTGTAAATAAGGAAGGTATCTCACAACAAATTAATAGTATTGAACTCATTGATGAAGAGTATAGTAATTTTTGTGAATTACTGGTACTTGATGACACAATAAAATATACAATATATCCTATTTTATTAGTTTTTGATGAAAAACTGACGACACCAAATTGTAATAAATATATATCTGTAAGATTTGACCAAATTATGAATGAAAGAAGGATAGTATTGAATAAATTCAAAATTGCACGAAATCATTCAACAATAAGCTTATGTGAGTTATTTCATTTATCAAGGGAGGAAATTTCTCCAAAAGAAAGATTGGAAAAATTAAAGTCTTATTCAGAATTAGACGAAAAATCACCATTCCCATTTATTTTGTAGCAGTTTAATTTCTAAAATTATTAAGATCAAAATCATGGATTCCACAAAGCTAATTTTACAGGAAAGGTCTCTTGCGCAATTAAGAGGATTAGAATATTCATAACCTACTGCTATGCAGTGATATGGAGTAAGGGATGCGCGTTAGAAAATACTACAACAGAGAAGTACTCCATATTTTAGACTCATGGATTTTGCGATTTTTGGCTCCTGTTTAAAGTTGTAATTTACTTTTTCTAATCAGATAAGAATTCTCTTTAAGAAACCAACAACATAATCTATAGCCTCAATGGGGATTAGCCCGTAAATATAATAGCTTACATTACCCGTGAGCTGAAGCAGACGGCAAGAATTTGCGGCAGCCTTCTGTTCTATGGCTTAACCGCTTAAATGGCTCATTTTATAATTAATTGTCGGGTGAGAACTACATTTTGATATCATAATCAATGCCGACCCTCTCTTGCCATTGGTTTTAACCGAAGGCAAAAGGAATCATCATTTCCCCCGGTTTTAACCGCATCATATTTGCTTCACAGGAATATGCAACCCAGACGGGGTTGGCTCATTGGGGGGGTGTCTTATGGCTACAGATATTCAACCCCGCCGGGGTTGATAACCACCTTGTATCAAATTCATTTTTGATCTCCATCATCTAAATCAATTTAATCATCAAAATCACAGTTCAGACACAGGAAACAACCCGCCACGGGGGGTCAGAAAGCAAGACACAAGACACAGGATACAGCTGGTAGGAATCAGTTTGCCAGTATCACACTAAACCACAATCGGAACCCGTTTACGGGTTTGAAATAAATATTGCCGTCGGTTTTAACCGACGGAAAAAAGATTTATAATTTGATATTCATACCAGCATCAGATCAATTTCTGAAATCCATCATCAAAATCATCTTAATCATCAAAATCACACTTCAGACACGTTGAAGCAGGAATCAATCTCCTTTTTGCGGAACAGAAAAGCCTTCCGAAAGAAATTCTGCAGATATGGGTGTTTTTTTCATCGCATTACCGGCTTAAAAATCCAGCATAACCGGGATAAAACATCAGATCAGGAATCTGACTGCCGAAGCCCGAAAGCAGTTGAGAGAACGTTGATAAAATTAGCCTCTTCAGGCAGGTAGTGTTCATCGGCTTTTGCTATTTCTCTCAGTTCATGAATGATTCTTTTTTTCTCTGCATCATCAACATCGGTATGCAGGGCTTTGATTATCTCATTAAGGACGGTATGACGCTGATAAGATGTCTTGTCATACCAGTCAAGAATCTCATCAATAAGGAGTTGTGCTGATGCCGGATCTATATCTCCGTCTCTTTTCCTCAGAATTTCCTTCACACGCTCAATTTCATCCTCTGACAAATCAACATCACTTAAGTGCGCAAAAGCGATGTACAGATAACCCAGATTTTTAATGTATCTCCGGCCTTGGATGCCCATTTGATCTCCTATAATGAATATTCAGAAGTTTTTGATTATATAATAATAATTTGTTAAAAATTTCTTTAATTTGGAAAAGAATAACCGGAGATTTTTTATGACTTTAGATCAGGTCAGGTCGTATTTCCCTCATCTTAGAACGGGAAATATCTATCTGAACCATGCTGCAGTTAGTCCTCTCTCTACTTTTGTTATTGATAAGATCAACAATTTTCTTTTCGGTAGAAGCGTTACCGATATAGACAATTTTTCGAAAGTTGGTGAAATTATCAATGGCACCAAAGAAAGGGTGGCTAAACTGATCAAATGCGATAAAGACCGCATCGCATTTTTTGACAGCACAACAACGGGCTTAAATCTTCTTGCTCAGGGAATTAACTGGCAGGAAGGAGATAAGGTTCTCCTCACCGAAACCGAGTTCCCCTCCAATATTTATCCGTTTCTGAATCTCCGAAACAAAGGGGTTGAATCTTTCTTCGTAAAAAATAAAAACACTATTGTGACAGCCGATGATATCATTGACGCAGTAAAACCGGGGACAAGACTGATCTATGTTAATGCCGTTCAGTTTCTTTCGGGATACCGGGCAGATCTGAAAAAGATCGGGAAATTCTGCCGTGAAAATGAGATAATTTTTTGCGTGGAGGCATCACAGGCAGCCGGCGCCGTAAATCTGAACGTGCATGAACTTAACATAGACTATCTTACAAGTACAACAGAGAAGTGGCTTATGGGTCTGCGCGGACTCGCATTTATGTATCTCACTCAGGAGCTCCAGAATAAATTTCCTGACCGTCTTGAAGGCTGGAGCAACGTGGAAAATGCTCTGTTTCTTATTGATTATGATCTGGGAGCGAAAAAATCAGCCGAAACGCTGCAGAGTGGAACTATCAGCGTTATAGGAGCAACGGCACTAAAGGGCTCTCTTGACCTCATGGATGCGTTCGGATACCGGGAAGCTGAGAGTAATCTGATCTCAAATTCACGTTATCTCATAAATCTGCTTGCGGAAAGAGGCTTTAATTCGCCTTTGCTTTATGAAAGTGATAAAAACATTGCCGGGATTGTCTCTTTTTATTCTTCCCGTGCAAAAGAAATTTTTAATGTTCTGAACGGACACAACATAAGCTGCTCGCTCAGAGAGGGTTTTATCAGATTCTCACCTCATTATTACAACACAAAATCTGATATTGATAAAGTTATCGGGATAATAGATAAGGAATTGCTTCAATGAAAACAAAAGTAACTGAATTTAATCACTACAGGTCAGAGATGAATGACCGTATCCTTAATTCCGGATTCAGGGATTTTAATAAGTTTTTTGCCCTTGATAACAAGGCTTATGTTGATGGTGCTCTGCCGGCCAAGACAAAGGAACTTATGGGTCTTGCCGCTTCAATGGTTCTCAGATGCAATGACTGCATCTTTTATCACGTGGAAAGAGCCATTATGGAGGGGGCAACCAGAGAGGAGCTTTATGAAACTTTTAATGTGGCACTGATAGTAGGCGGTTCAATCGTGATTCCTCATCTCAGGAAGGGTTTTGAGTTTATGGAGGAAGTGTTTGACAGTGTCAATAATAAATAACAATGCCAGCAGTGTGAACAAAGCACAATGCACGATGAATATCTTTTTCTAAAATCCCTTCACGCGGTCCCGGGCAACGAACTATCCTGAGAAATGAGGGGAGGCTGATCAATGATTAACTATCATAAATATCCGTATTCATCCGCTCCGCCGGGGTGGAATCTGCTTCATCTGTGTTACCCAAAACAAAAGGCGACAACCACAAACGATGTCAAGTCCTGAAAAAAGTTGACACATTTATTTGTTAATTATTTTAGTTAT
>CAYPMQ010000321.1:0-3982 GCA_964411625.1 uncultured Ignavibacteriaceae bacterium | reverse complement strand
CTCTTAAAGCCCTGGTTTTTGCGCGCAGATCATCATCTGTCAGATTCTGAAGCGTAGGATAAATTTCATTAATCTCGTTTACTATAGGCCATAGTTCTTTTTGCGCTTTTGTGTTTTTATCGCCAAATACGGCCTTAAATAAATTTTTAAGCATTTAGTTTTCCGATTATTTTAAAGCAGATTTTAAAATTACTCAGTTATATAGTGAAAATCAATTCAGGGTTCCTGCTTCTGAGGTTTAACTTCCGTTCCGGTTTTTTATCAAGGTTTAGCAGGCGCCTGGGGAAAATTCTGATCCAACCTTTAAATTTACGTAAATAAAAGTATATCTTTAAGAAAATCAGCGTTAAATTATTCACTGAGGCCCTTACTGTAACTTATCCTTAAACAGGTCATCGTATTCACTCAAAAATTAACTATTTTTAAGTTTATTAAATTCTTTATTTCAGATATAGCCGAACAGGAATTCATAATGGCAGTGACCGTAAAAAAATGCGAAACAAAAGCGGATATTCTCAGTTTTATCAAGTTACAGTGGAAATTTTATCAGGGAAATAAAAGCTGGGTTCCGCCGTTGATAATGGACAGAAAAAAAATGCTTGATAGAGAGAAGAATCCTTTTTTCGAGCACGCCGAGGCCGATTATTTTATAGCTTTTAAAAACGGTGAGCCGGTTGGAAGAATCGCTGCTATTAAAAATGATCTTCATAATCAGATTCATAATGAAAAAACCGGCTTTTTCGGATTTTTTGAAACGACTGATGATCAGGAAGTAACCAACGCACTGCTTGATACTGTAAAAGACTGGCTGAAAAAGAGAGGCATGAATATCATGAGAGGACCCGCAAGTCATTCAAGTAATGATGAATGGGGATTGCTCATTGATGAGTTTGTTGATCCGCCAATGATTCTAATGCCTTACAATCCGCCCTATTACCAGAAACTGCTTGAAAACTACGGATTAAAGAAATCAATGGATCTTCTTGCTTACAGGTTAAATTACGATGTTCAGTCAAATGTCGAAAAAATCAAACGCGCCGCTGATATAGCTCAGAGAAGATCAAATGTTACCGTAAGAAATATCAATTTTAAGAACTTCAGTGCAGAGCTTGAACTTATTAAAGATTTATACAATAAGACCTGGCAGCCCAACTGGGGTTTTGTACCTCTTACCAGCAAAGAAATTGATATGGTTGCCGCAGATCTCAAGCAGCTCGCAGTTCAAGAGCTCGCAATGTTTGCTATGATTGATGGTAAAAATGTCGGGTTTACTCTTACCCTTCCTGATTACAATCAGATATTCAAAAAAATGAACGGCAGATTATTTCCGTTCGGAATTTTCAAACTCCTGCTTGGCAGAAAAAATATCACCAGATGCCGTGTTATCATGCTTGGCGTTCTTCCCGAATATCAGAAAAAAGGTGTTGATGCTGTGCTTTACAAGGAAATCACCGAAAGAGGCGGCAAAATCGGATACAGAGTGGGTGAAGCAAGCTGGATACTTGAAGATAATGAGATGATGGTCAAATCAGCCCGGATGATGCAGGGTGAGCGATATAAAACCTACAGAGTCTATGACTATACTATCTAAGGCTTTACTTTTAACGTTTCTTATTTTTGCGTTTTTTACTCAGATTCATGCTCAGTTCCGCGAGGATCACAGGGAACTTGTGAAGATGAATTATGAACGGAAGTATGACAGGGGTGTGGTATTAAAACACCTCCGTTCAGATGATCCCGGAACCGTAAATGCTGCTCTTCTGACAATTGCCAATTCCGGCGATACTTCTTTTTCTGAAGATGTTAAAACCCTCAATTTCGATGTTCACGGTCTTTATACTGCTTTTGCGCTTGGCAAAACGGGGAGTTCAGAAGATGCGGTATTTCTGACTGATAAGTTATTGACTGTTAAGGATGACAATACCGCTGCGGCAATTTACCAGGCAATCGGTAAAACCGGTAGTGAGCAGAATCTCAGCAGACTCATTATTCTCTTCCTTGAAAATAAACTTCCCAACACATCGGGGTTCCCGCTTGCTTTGCTCAACTTTCACCTTAGAAAAGTAACAGGCCCCGAACTAAGGAATACCCTTATAAAAATAATCAGTGAAAGTGGCTATGACACCGGGCTCAAGGCTTATGCAATGATGGTTCTTTTCAGAACAGGTCCACGGCCTGAAGATGAATATATGCTGCAACAGTATATTATCCCTTCACAACCTTCAGATCAGTGGCAGGTAATGTTATCACAATATGCTTTGGGTTGTTATATAAAACTGAAGACTTTTCCCGTTTCGGAATCTATTATGCTTGCAATTCTGAACACATCGCTTTTCGAGGTACAGATAAACGGAATTACCGCCATATCAAACAGCATGTTTGACGGAGATCAGAAAGTGAAGATTTATGCTGAATTCATGAAATCGGAGAACAAAAATGTTGCAATTCATGCTGCTGCAAATCTGAAGAATCTTAAGTTCGCAGATTCACTAACTGCGAAAACTGCTTTTGAAACTTACATTTCATACATGGATAAATCTGAATCGGATCCGGAATTTAAGGGAACTCTTCTTGAAAGCCTTATGAATCTTTTTCCGGACAGGGCAGATGAGCTGTTTAATAAATACCGTGATTCGGTTTCAATGGCAGCACTTGCCGGAATTATCTCTTTAAGCAAAAATCCCGATGAGAAAGACCTGAGCATGCTGATAGAAAGGTATAAGGATGAAACTCCTCAAGGTAAAATTGCGATAGCAGAGGCTTTAGTTAAACTGAACTCAGAAAAAAAACTTTCCAAATTCTTCGACAACACATTGCTGAAGTTTCTTGATTCCCCGCTGCCATACATCTCGGGCACGATTGCAGCCGGAATTGATTCGGCTTTTGCGCTCAGTCATGCAGAAGAAATAAATATAATTCTTATCAGCAAAAGCAACAGTGAAGTTAATAACCCTGACTTTTATGAAACTTTTGCGGTTTATCTGAGCCTTGCGGGTTTAACGGGTGGCAGACTATCGGGGCAGCTTAAAGAAATTTACAGTACGAGTGTTATAAGTTCAGTAAGGGCATTAGGCGGTGGTGCTGCAGGTGAAAAAAACCCGGCACTTTTTGATTTGTTTTACAACACTGCTTTTAAGTACGGCAGGGCAGAAATCACTACTACCGCAGGCTCATTCATCGTAAAACTGCATCCTGAATTTGCCCCGGTTACAACCGGCAATTTCATTTATCTTGCCATGACCTCCTATTTCAGCAATCTGAGATTCCACCGGGTGGTGCCCGGTTTCGTGATTCAGGGAGGTGATCCCTCAGGTTCAGGATGGGGCGGCCCAGGATATGATTTAATTTCAGAAT
Source organism: uncultured Ignavibacteriaceae bacterium (assembly GCA_964411625.1). GTDB lineage: Bacteria > Bacteroidota > Ignavibacteria > Ignavibacteriales > Ignavibacteriaceae > JABWCA01. The sequence goes on along the minus strand of CAYPMQ010000321.1, from coordinate 628 downwards.
TTTCGCCGCTGCATTATAAACCAATGATGATGGGAATGGCCAGCTCTGGCAGGGATACAGAAGGCTCTCAATGGTTTATTACGACAGGAAATTACCCGCATCTCAACTGGAATTACACGATTTTCGGGGAGGTTCTTGATGGTCAGGATGCGGTTAAAGCCACACGGCAGGGGGATAGAATCATCAAAATTGTTCCGCTTAATTAAGATTCTCCGGAACCTCCCATATTAACCCTTTGATTTACTATTCTCCGGGGAAATTATAAAAACTGAATTTCTATTGAGTAGAAAACCGGAAGAGTTTCATTAAAAATAAAGGTCAGCCTTTGTGAGTTTTTCCTGACCAGGTAAGCCGGGGAGTAGTATGACGCTTCCTGCTTAAGCGAATACCCTCCGAAAGAAGATTGAAAAGTAATCCTGATTGCTTTATCACCGTTTTGAGCCGTAAAGCTTCTGTCATTCTCTTTATTCACAATGACATCCGGATGGAAATGGAGATGTGATACGATTTTATGCGGCTGTCCTCCGTAAAATTCATCTTTTATCCAGAATTTTCTCTCAGTTTTATCAAGCTGGAAGGTACGTTTAGAGATTACGGGATCCAGAAGTCTGACAAACGCATAATGCTG
>CAYPMQ010000320.1:0-3986 GCA_964411625.1 uncultured Ignavibacteriaceae bacterium | reverse complement strand
GCACCGATGAGAAAATTCAGTACGTTGCTCAGGTGTCTGAACAGATCCTTAAACCATTTTTAGGTCAGGTGACACGTGAAATGTATGAAAAACCTGTAAAACTCAGTTTTCAGTGGGAACAACCCAGACCCCCTGTAAATAATCAGACCCTTGCAATGGAAAACACTTTCATTTTCACGGTTGATAAAATGTTCAAAAAATCTGATGATAAACTTGCAGTTATTAATGCCGGTGTAACCTCAAAAGTTGCCGTCAATCCTGCCCTCAAAGCTCAGGGTATCGATATGAGAACTCCGATTTTCAAGGGTTGGGGAAGTATTGTTTTCAACCAGTCGGGCGGACATATTCAGAAGAGTAAAACAAAAACTCTTCTTGTAATGGATTACAGTGCTCAGGCTCCCGCAATGAAAACCGGCCGGATGATGACAATGAGACATCTGCAAATGACTTACACTCTGAATATTCTTGAGTTTGTAAAGTAAAAATTATCAGCCTTTTTTGAAGGTATGAATTAAAAGGAAGCTGTCAGTGGGCAGCTTTCTTTATTTTAAGTCAGATCTATAAGATTTTAAAGAGGGTATGATAAATTTTATAAAGGTATTTCAGCCGTTTTCTGCATTCGGCGGCAGCTTCCGCCAAATGCAGAAAATTAAAAAATGTAAGAAATTTGCAGAATGTTCAGATAGCTAAAAGCGGGATAATTTGTTTTCTATGCCTTTCCGACAAATATTTTAACGCCTTCAACCCTGACAACTGTCACTTCCACATCCTTCTCGATGAAATCACCCTGACTCACCACATCAAACCTTTTGCCCCCTATTACAACAATTCCTGCAGGACGAAGGGGAGTGAAGGTTATACCTTTCATGCCCAGAAGGTGACTGTTATCAGGATTTGATATAAAACCTTTTTCTCTGCTTGTGCTGTCATTAAGCACGAATGTCTGAAATGCGGCAGATTTTGGCAGGTATTTGTACAGAAGAACCAGGATAACTATGGTTCCGACAAGAGACCCCGCAAGCTGGATAACTGCCCTGTACAGGATCCCGTAATCAAGATAACCCTCATAATTGAACAATGAAAAGAAAATTGCACCTATCATGAGAACAATCCCAAGTATTCCGGGAACCCCGAACCCGGGTATCAGAAAAATCTCGACAAGAATCAGAATTATACCCGTGATGAACAGAATTACTTCAACCCACGAGGCGAGTTCCAGTATAAGAGAGGAACCGAAAAAGAGCCCAAGGGCTATAATAGCAACAGTACCGGCAATACCCCAGCCGGGAGTTTTTATCTCCGTAAAAATTCCTACGAGCCCGATCATGATTAATAGGGAAGAGATTATCGGGTTATTAAGAAACCTGACCACACTTTCAGCCCATGAGTTGCCTACGTCAACAATTTGCACTTTCTCATAACCAAGGGCTCTGAGTGCTTCATTAACATTATTAGCCAACGTATCGGTCATCCCGTAAAATAATGCCTGTTCGGAAGTGAGTGTAACAAGCCGGGTTGAATCAACGAGTCCTTCAATCACGATTCTTTCATCAACCATACCCTCAGCTATTTTTACATTCCTGCCATTCTTCTCAGCCGTAGCTCTCATTTCAGAACGCATATAAGACTGATATTTTTCAGCCTGTTTCTGTCCTGTCTGATCAACAACCGTTGCAGCTCCCATTGAAGCACCGGGCACCATTACAATTTTCTGACAGGAAAGAGCGATGAGCGCTCCGGCTGAAATTGCACGTTTATTGATGAATGCGATAGTGGGAAGTGAAGAATTCAGTATTGCATCCTTAATCTGAGTAGCTGCATCAACCCTGCCGCCAAAAGTATTGATCTCAAATAAAACCGCAGCGGCACCATACTTTTCTGCCTCACTGATCACTCTTTTTACATACGGGCTTAATCCGGGATCTATATCGCCCTCAATGAATCCGCGGTAAATCACCTGATTCTGAGCTGTGATAATTTGAAATCCGGTTATAAATAGAGTTAAAATTAAAATTATTGCTTTCATATGAATTATTGAAACTTATTTCAAGTTAAATTAGTATAAATATTACTATTAAAATGGAATTTAAATTATTTTTTTGATAAATTTACAACATATATTTCCAACAACAAACTTTCCTTAAATTTCAGGAGTCAGGAGTCTTTTATTATGATGTCTAAACTCAGGACAAACCCGTTTTTATTACTTTTTCTGGCGCTAACCTTTTTATCACTTTTAACCATGATACCGGGTGATATCACTATAAGCGGTGATATCAAAACAAAAAAGATTGATATCATTGAAGATATCAGAGCAGCCCGTGATGCCTCGGGAGTGCTTAAAGGACAAGACAGAGTAATTACGGCGGGTATTTTTGACCTTGACGGCACCAGTGATAACCTTTCTTACGGAAATGTTATCTCGATGAACAAAGTAAATGAGAACAGCTCGTCATATTCAGGGTCTTCTAAAAGAACCAAGCAAGTAAGTATTGAAGGTGATCTCAGTATCCTTGCCAAAGCACTCAAAAATTCATCCAAAGAGCCGGTGAGAATAGCATACTGGGGTGACTCCGCAATTGAAGGAGATCATATCACTGCTGATTTCAGAGAATTCATGCAGAAAGCTTATGGTGGTAACGGCGTCGGTTTCGTGGCAATAACCACACAGGACGCATCATTCAGAGGTACCACAAAGCTTACATTCAGCAATGACTGGGACGTGAAATCAGCTATCAGCGGCAATCCGAAAGAACCCCTGGGAGCAAGCGGTTATGTTTTTATTCCTCAGAAAGATAACAGCTGGGCACAGTATGAAGGTACTTTCAGATATCAGACAGTAAGAGAATTCAATACTGCAAGATTATTCTACACAGACGGAGGCGGTTCAATAAAAGGAACCCTTGGTAAAAACGAATCAAGTAAAGATCTTACAAAAGGCAGCGGTATAAAAGTTGTTACCTTCAGCAGCTCAGCCAATGAAAAACTGTTCAAACTGACCGTTACAAAAAAGGAACAGGCAAAATTCTTTGGAGTAAGCCTTGAAAAGGGTAACGGTGTTTATGTTGATAATTTCCCCCTCAGAGGCGATGACGGTATGGCAATTCTCCGCATTCAGGGTGAGTCACTGAAAGGATTCCAGGATAACCAGAAGTATAAACTCGTTATTGTTCATTTTGGTCTTAATGTCCTTGATAAGGTTAAAGATTTCAGTAAATATGAAAAAGATTACACAAAGGTAATTGATCACATTAAAAAGAATATGCCCGGTGCCAATATATTAATAATAAGTGTTGGTGACAGAAGCCAGAAAAAGGGTAATAAATTCATTACTCATCCCAATGTACTGGAACTGGTTGAAGTTCAGAAGAAAGTTGCCAAAAGTTCAGGAGTTGCATTCTGGAATTTATTTCAGGCAATGGGTGGTGAAGGAGCAATGCAGAACTGGGTTAACCAGAAACCGGCACTTGCCTCACAGGATTATACTCACTTTACGGAAGAAGGCGCAAAAGAAGTAGGCAGACTTCTTTTTGAGGCTATTAAACAATCAGCAAAATAAACGGAAAATTTTGGATAACATTTCAGATTATAAATCAGTTTGGTCTTTATGGGAGCGTAATGCAAAAAACGCTCCTGATAAAGATGCCATTGTTCACTGGCGTGCAACAGATGAGCCTGTAAGATGGTCTTACAGAACACTTATTCAGAAAGCTAATCAGGTATCAGCCACCCTTAAAAAACTCGGAATAAAACGTAATCAGGTGGTTGCAATTATCATCAAACACAATCCTCTTTTTTATCCCGTCTATTTCGGAATTGCCGGACTCGGGGCTATCCCTGCTGTACTTGCTTATCCGAATCCCAGACTTCATCCCGATAAGTTCAGAAGCGGAATCATTGGTATGTCCCGGAGATCAGGGCTTGATTACATCCTGACACAGAGGGATATTGAACCAGTAATTGCCCCTCTGCTTGAACCCGGCAAG
>CAYPMQ010000319.1:0-4032 GCA_964411625.1 uncultured Ignavibacteriaceae bacterium | reverse complement strand
TGGTTTATTATGGCTCTATTCCCAATATCAAAAGTGGTACAGGAGGGTTTGTTCTTAAATCAGCCAGAATATTAGAAATTTCTTTCTCAAAGTAATCTGATTTGTATTTCAATCTTTGACTGAACCCCTTCACAGGAAGCAATATAATTGAACAATCAATGTGACCGGCAGAATAACATAGAACATGATCTGAATACTTTGTGTGGAGATCATTTTCGCTGAGTGTAAACCTTATGTCAATCATCGTTTTATTTTTAGTTAGTTCAGGCTTTACTATTCGCCCTGTCTGATCCCTGATAAAATATTCAGGTGAATGTTTCTTTGCATTAAAACCTGCTGCAATATTCTCTTCTCCGAAAGTGACACACTTCACAACCGGAGAAAAAATCCGGAAACTCTGCTTAACCCATCCGTTCTTCTTAAATGTAGCATTAATTTTTTTCATGAGGTGAAGATTATCGTATATCAAAATTCCCTCATCCTGAGATAATAAAATATCAGAAGAGGGTATGTTGCATTCTAAAAGGGATGTAATTTCAGGGAGAATCTCTTTTTTTCTCAATGATAAAAACTCTGCTGCATTGAAATGTGAATATTCTGACTTAATACGCATTTTTTTGAGGGCTTAAATTTTTGGGAAACTTTATGCTGTAAAACTAAGGATCCGTTGTCTTTAATAAAATATCAATGGAAGAGTTTTTGAAAAATGATGAGTGGGCCTGCTACAACCCACTCAACGGAGTATGTATGTTATGAGGTTTGCTACTTTCTTCCTGATCTGAGTAACGGCACCAGAAAGAAAACGGACTTAATTCACAGTCTGAATCTGCTTCCCGGTACCGTTTTAACGCTCATCCGCAGCGGGAGGATGATGTTATTAAAACCTGAAATGATAATTATTTCCTTATCACAGCTGCAAAATGGCAAACAGTTTAATTTTGTTTGTCAGTCGGTTGTAAAGAATTGTCACAAATTGTCACAGAAAATGGGGGGAGGTCAGTTTTTACTGCCCCGGGGTATTATTTTATGAGGGTCAACAGAAGTTAAATAAGAATAATCAGGCAGTATTAACGGGTAATCACTCAAACCCGCAAATGTTAATAAATCTTTTTTAAAAATGGACCGGGAGCACCTCAGGGCACTCCCGGTTGTAATTGATCAATCAGCAAATCAGCTGATAAATTTACCGCGTTTCGTGTAATGAGTATGAAGAAGTTTATGAGAGATGTGTCCGCAGGGACCATCAGTCAGGAATTTGTCATACAGCATTTTAACATGCGGGTTATCATGACTCTTTCTTACTGCAAGGGTTTCCTCCTCAGCATAGATTGCTTTGGCTCTTGCTTTACGGATTTCTTCTGAAGTCGGTATGGGCTGACCACCGCCTCCAAGACATCCGCCCGGACAAGCCATGATTTCAATGAAATGAACGTGATTCAGTTCACCACGCTTGAGCATTTCCATAACTTTCTTTGCATTTGCCGTTCCGTGAGCAACCATGAAATTGAGATCGGCACCTTCAAGGAAGCTCCATTCAGGCAGGCAGCCTTCAAGCTTAATTGAAGCCTGTTTGATACCATCAAAGCCTCTTGTTGCTTCAATTCTCAGGTTTTCAAACGGAACAGGTCTGCCTGTTACCAGTTCATAAGCGGTTCTGAGTGCTGCTTCCATAACGCCGCCGGTTGCACCGAAAATAAGTCCGGCTCCTGATGCTTCGCCAAACGGGTCATCAAAATCTGATTTCGGCATTTCAGGCAGATAGATTCCGGCTTCTTTAATCATTTTAGCCATTTCTCTTGCCGTCAGACCGTAATCAACGTCACGGTAACCGCTTGCATTCATTTCAGGTCTGTTGCACTCAAACTTCTTTGCGGCACAAGGCATTACAGCCACTGATACGATATCTTTGGGATCAATACCCTGTTCTTTTGCATAAAAGGTTTTTATCAGTGCACCAAACATCTGCTGAGGTGATTTAGCGCTTGAAAGATGATCCAGATAGTCTGGATAATAATGTTCAATAAATTTTACCCAGCCGGGTGAACATGATGTAAACTGTGGAAGTTTGACATTCGGATCTTTATCAACAAGGGCTTTTTTAATTCTGGTAAGAAGTTCAGTTCCTTCCTCCATAATTGTTAGATCGGCGGAGAAGTTTGTGTCAAACACTTTGTCAAAACCGATTCTCCTTAGTGCCGTGTTCATTTCTCTTGTCAGTGAATTACCGGGTTCAAGCCCGAATTCTTAACCGATAGCAGCTCTTGGTGACGGAGCCGTCTGAATAAAAAAATGTTTTGTCGGGTCATCAATGAGAGACCAGATTTCATCAGAGGGGTCATTTGCGTATAATGCTCCCGTGGGGCATCTGTTAATACATTGACCGCAGTTAATGCAGATCACTTCTGAAAGCGGCTTATCCATGAAAGTTGTAATATGAGTATCATATCCTCTTCCGATTGCTTCAAGTACTCCTACTTCCTGCATATCAATACATGTTCTGACACATCTGCGGCATAGAACGCATTTATCCATGTCTCTTATAACCGAGAACGATGATCTGTCAACTTCGAACCTGGAGTGTTCAATATGACCAAAAGTAAAATGGTCAACGCCGTATTCTTTGGCGAGCTGCTGAAGTTCACAGTTGTTGTTTCTTACACAGGCATAACAATCGCCATGATGTTCACTCAAAAGCAGATCAAGAATGTGCCGTCTTGATTTTCTGACCTGCTCGGTTGATGTTTTTACTTTGATGGGAGCCGTAATAGGGAATGCACATGACGCCTGCAGTGTCTTGAAACCTTCGACTTCAACCACGCAGATACGGCATAAGCCTGCCATATCAAGATCAGGATGATGACAAAGGGTAGGCACGTGTACCTGAGCCATTTTGCATGCATCAAGAATAGTTGTTCCGAACGGAACGCTTACTGATTTCTCGTTTATTTCAACTGTAATAAATCCTCCCACAGTATCACCGCTGGGCGGTGCTTCAACTTTATGCAGGGTCTGACTGATTGGGGCTCTTTTCTGCTCACTCATGATAAACTCCGTTTCCTTTAAGACTGAAAATTTCATCCCTGAAGTTTTCGAGGATGCTCAGGAACGGGTTCGGTGAAGATTGTCCCAGTCCGCATTTTGATGAAACTTTCATTGTTTGTGCCAAATCCTTAAGTGTGTTGATGTATCTGAAAGTATATTCACCTCTTTCAATCATCTCCACTCCTTCAAGCAGTTTCTTATTACCGATCCTGCAGGGAGTACACTGACCGCATGATTCTTCCACAAAAAATTCCATGAAATTTTTAAGAACATGAAGCATGCTTCTGGACTTATTGAAGATAATGATTGATCCTCCTGTGGGCAGATCTTCATAAGCAATTCTTCTATCGAACTGACTTTCCGGTATACAGACACCTGATGCGCCGCCTATCTGTACAGCTTTGGTGTCTTTTGCACCAACTCTGTCAAGAATTGATCTGACCGTGAAACCCCATTCGAGTTCATAAACTCCGGGTTTCTTGCAGTCACCCGAAATTGAGAAGAGTTTTGAACCGGTTGATCGTTCGGTACCGTAACGTGAGAAAGCCTTTCCGCCGATAAGAAGAATATGAGGAAGTGTTGCAAGGGTTTCGACGTTATTTACTGCAGTGGGATGTTCCATGAAACCTGTATTCACAGGATAAGGAGGTCTGTTTCTGGGTTCACCGCGGTGTCCTTCAAGTGATTCAATGAGCGCAGTTTCCTCTCCGCATACATATGCGCCTGCACCAAGCGTGATTTTCACATCGAAACTGAAATCTTCCAGACCGAAGAGATTATCACCGAGAAGCTTCTTTTCTCTGAACTCATTTATAACTTTATTCAGGTGACGCAGCATATATACATACTCACCCCTGAGATAAATCAGACCGGTTTTTGCTCCGGTTATAAATGCTGCAATAAGCATGCCTTCAAGGAATTTGTGAGGGTATTCTGCAAGGAGAACTCTGTCTTTGAATGTTCCCGGTTCACCTTCATCGGCATTGCAGA
>CAYPMQ010000318.1:0-4049 GCA_964411625.1 uncultured Ignavibacteriaceae bacterium | reverse complement strand
GCAATCTCCCTTTTTTCATCAATTTTCGGTAACCCTTATTTATGATTCTATACGTAATCATGATCTGATAGAAGAGATTGAAATATCAAGTATTGGTGTGGTAATTTTGTAATAAAAATCTTGGCAGATTCAAAATTGCTTCAAAAATCACACAATAAGTTAGGAGTGTCTCATTTTTTAATTAAATTAATTCCTTGAGATTAAAAATTGCTTTAATTAAAATCACTGATTAAAAAATATATAAACAATTTTATTAACAGAAAACAATCTCTCGGTCTGAAATTGGAAGATAAAAAACAACTGCTTTTATTCCGGATTGATGGAAAACTTCTTGCAGCCGATATCAGTTCGGTGGTAAGAGTATTAAAAGCCGTCTTTATTACTCCCATGCCCGATGCCCCGCGTCATATCAGAGGAGTTATTCGATACGCAGATCAGGTCATACCTGTAATAGATGTTTCTGTTAAAATGGGCGGAATTCAGAAAAATATAAATCTGACAGATTGCCTGATAATATTAAAAAACGGAATCGGTACATTTGCCCTGCTGGTGAATTATATTGAAGGAATTACTACAGGCAGGGAAATAACCGGGTCTGAAACAGTTATTCCAAAGGGTGATATTATAAAGGGGATAGCAGTTAGCGGTGAAGAGATTATTTTCCTGGGTGACTCCGAGAAGTTATTTATTGACAGTGACAGGATTTTAACTGAGGAATTCACCGGTAAAGACAGTGTAAAATTATAAGAGCAAGTATGAGCACGGATGCAACAAAAGACCTGAAAAATCAGATTAAAAAGCTTAGAGAAAACCTCAAACATATCAGTCTTGAAGAAAAGGAGTACACACAGGATGAAGTGGAAAGTATTCTCAAAATTCGTGCTTATGAATTATACAGATCCGGTCAGAAAACTAATGATTCAGAAAGGGGCACTAAGGTCATAGTATTCAAAACGGGAAACGAAACTTATGCAATAGATATAACTTATCTGACAGAGGTTTTTCCGTTCCGGGAGATAACAAGAATTCCCTGCACACCGGCATTCATACTTGGGGTTGTGAATTACCGCGGAAAGATCATCTCCGTTACAGATCTCAAGAAGCTGTTTGATATAAAAGGTGATTATCTTAACGAAAAAAACAGAATTCTGATTCTTAAAAAAGACAGAATGGAAATGGGTATTTTTGCTGAGGAAGTCAGCGGAATGTGGTTTATAAATGATAAGAGACTTCAGAAAACACTCCCATCACTTAAAGGTATAATAGAGCGATATCTTAAAGGAATAACCCCTGAAAGAATTGTTTATCTTGATGCGGAAAAGATTCTGAGCGATCCGAAACTTATCGTGAATGAAACCATTTAATAAGGCAATATTGCGGAGAAATGATGAAAATCTTTAATAACCTGAGCAAAAAAGTAAAGCTTTTTGTCAGCTTTGGTCTGATAATACTGATCTTTATATTACTCGAAATAAATAAGTCAGTTCAGACTAATGAAATCTGGGAAAATCAGCAGAAAATCTCGGAGCAGTATTTTGAGGAAGTGATAAAAATCTCCAACATAAAAACAAACCTTGATAAGATCAAAACTACAGGTCTTGAACTCGTGCTTTCATCTGAAATAGATGCTAATATCAAAGTGGCAGAAATTCAAAATATCGCCCTTCTGCTGGAATTTGAAAGCCAGAATCTGCTTCAGACAATCAGCCCGTCATCTAAATATTACTATGAAGTAAAGGCGCTTCAGAATGAAATCAAGATTTACACGGATCAGTTCAATCTGGAAATAATTCCCCTGGTAAGATCCGGCAAAACAGTTGAGGCCATAAGACTTGAACAAAAATACAGAAATGAAACTAACACAAAGCTGAGCAAACTGGTTGATGCAATAGTAAATACAATCAAAAATGAAACGGGGACAAAACTTACAGAAAGCAGGAATAATCTTGACAGGACAGAGTTTATCTCCCTGATTCTTATGCTGGTCGCTATTCTGCTAAGCATATATCTAGTAATAGTGCTCAACTCTTCAATCTCCGCACCCCTGAAATCAATAGCATCAGATTCAGATAAACTGGCCCAGGGTGATCTTGATATTAATCTTGAGAAGACAGAGAGGAAGGATGAAATAGGAACCCTCACAGAGAGTTTCGGAAAGATGATCATTTCTCTGCAGAATGTTGCGGAATTTGCCGGGAAAATTTCGAAGGGAGACCTCACTGCAAAGCTTGAATCGAGGTCAGAAAGGGACATTCTCTCCAACTCACTCAATAAGATGGCAGAGAATCTCAAAAATATAACGAAAGAACTGCTTCAGGCTGTAAGCGTGGTATCGGCGGCATCCTCTGAAATTCTTGCCGGTACATCTCAGCTTTCGGCCACTGCCACAGAAACAGCTACAGCAGTTAGTGAAACAACCGCCACGGTTGAAGAGGTCAAGCAAACTTCATTTGTAACAAGAAACAAAGCCAAATTTGTGGCTGAAATATCCCAGAAGGCAGTTGAGGTTTCAGTATCAGGAAAAAATTCCACACAGGCAACCATAGACGGAATTCATAAGATCGGCACACAGATGGAAATGATCGCCGAAAGCATTATAAAGCTGAGCGAACAGAGCCGTGCGATATCGGAGATCATATCTGTTGTAAAAGATATTGCAGAACAGACAAACCTGCTGGCAGTTAATGCTTCTATTGAGGCCGCCAGAGCAGGTGAACAGGGTAAGGGCTTTGTTGTGGTTGCACAGGAAATAAAAAGTCTTGCAGATCAGTCAAAACTTGCCACAACTCAGGTCAGAACAATATTAAACGAAATCCAAAACGCTATCTCTGCAACAGTTATGGCAACGGAACAGGGAAGCAAAACGGTTGAGGCAGGTATAAAACAATCAACCATTGCAGGTGAATCGATTAAAACTCTTACCGATACTATAGAGGAAGCGGCGCAGGCTGCGTTCCAGATAGAAGCTTCAAGCCAGCAGCAGTTTTTGGGAATGGACCAGGTGGTGGCAGCAATGGAAAACATTAAGGTGGCAAGCTCACAGAACGCTTCAACCACCCGGCAGCTTGAAAGTTCAGTACAGAATCTGAAATTACTGGGAGAGAATCTCAGAAAACTTTCGGAACAGTTCAAAGTTTAGGTTTTCACCATGAGCCCCGCTAATGAAGATTTCCTGAGAAGGCTGAAGGCAACATTCAGAATTGAGGCAAGAGAGCATCTGGACACCATTTCCGCAAATCTGCTGAATCTTGACAGTATTGCAGTTCAGGAAAAAGCAGGAGTTATTGAGCTGATTTTCAGGGAGGCACACAGCCTTAAGGGTGCCGCTCGCGCTGTAAATGAGAATGAAATTGAAATGGTTTGTCAGCAGATTGAAAGCGTTTTTACCCGTCTGAAAAAATCAGAGATGCAATACTCGCCAAAAATTAAGGATATTCTCATCTCATCAGTTGATCTGCTCACTAACTACATCAATATTGCAGAACCCGCGGATCAAAAGGTATTCGGGAAGGAACTGAAAGATCTCGCTGATAAGCTTAAACTGTTTGCAGAAGGAGCGGAACCTGAAATAACTCCCGTACTGTTACCCCAAATTGCGCCCGATGCACAGCCTCAGCTGAAAGTACCTGATCAGCCGCTTCAGAAAAGAGAATTAAAAAAAATTATTATCAGCAGTTCGCGAATTTCACAGCAGAAAACTGCTGCATCCGCCCCTGTTACAGTCAGGAATGAATCTGAATCCCCTGCACCTGTTCCGGCACCCGAAAAACCCGCTCAGTCAGCCGTACCTGAAAGAGAAAGCGTTAAAGAGACTTTAAGAATCGCTTCGGTAAAGATTGACTCGCTGCTTCTGAAGACTGAGGAGCTGCTGAATATCAAACTGATGTTCGGAGAATATGAAAAGCAGCTTAAAGATGCGGTGTTTTTTTTCCAGCCATGGAAAAAAGAGTGGGAAAAGATACAAACCGAACTGAGGCACCTGCGAAACAGAATTTCGATTTCCGAGGGTCTGACATACAGAGATAAAAAAGCTATTACAGAATTGCTGA
>CAYPMQ010000317.1:0-4055 GCA_964411625.1 uncultured Ignavibacteriaceae bacterium | reverse complement strand
GGAGTAATCAGTGCCACAAATATGAATCTTGACCCCGTTGAGAACCGGTTTTACCTTAATATGATTCAGACTGATGCGGCAATAAACGGCGGTAACAGCGGTGGTCCGCTCGTTAACAGCCTTGGCGAGGTAATCGGAATGAATACAATTATCTATACGGCGGGGGGCTCCAGAGGTTCCATAGGGCTCGGGTTTGCCATCCCGATTAATAAAATCAAAAAGATTATAAAAGAACTGCAGGATAATGGTAAGATAGACAGGGATTTCTACACTGGGCTCAGTGTTCAGGATGTTGATGACAGAATAGCAAATTATTTTAACCTGAAGGATGCCCGTGGTGTAATCGTAACCGGAATACTTAAAAATTCACCTGCTTCTGATGCAGGTCTTGAAACCGGTGATCTGATTCTTAAAGTGGATAACTTCAGAATTTCTAACAGAAATATTCTTCTTGGTGTCCTTCAGGAATTCCGTTCGGGACAGACAATAACACTTGAAGTATTAAGAGATAATAAAACAGTAACGAAACTAATGTATCTGAAAAGGAAATCATGATAGATAGATATACCCGTAAAGAGATGGGTGCCATCTGGCAGGATCAGTTCAAATATGAAACATGGCTTAAAATAGAGATTCTTGCGGTTGAAGCACGCACTCTGAGGGGTGAAGTACCGCAAGAAGATCTCAGAATTATAAAAGAAAAGGCAGCGTTTGAAGTTGAGAGGGTAAATGAGATTGAGCTGACCACCAATCATGACGTCATTGCTTTTCTTACTAATGTTGCCGAACACGTTGGTGAACCTTCACGGCACATTCATTACGGAATGACTTCTTCAGATATTCTCGACACTGCCCTGTCCTATCAGATGAAAAAGGCGGGCGAACTCCTGCTTAAAGGAATGAATGAGCTTTTATCAGAGCTCAAAAACAAAGCCCTTGAGTACAGGGATACGCTTTGTATCGGAAGAACTCATGGAATTCACGCCGAACTCACAACATTCGGATTAAAATTTGCTCTTTGGTACGAGGAGATGAAAAGAAATATCCGCCGTATGGAGAATGCAGTTGAATCGGTTTCGGTGGGTCAGATTTCAGGAGCAGTAGGTACTTTTGATTATCTTGATCCGTGGGTTGAGGAATACGTCTGTAATCAGATGGGCTTAAAACCCGATCCTGTTTCCACACAGATCATACAAAGAGACAGACATGCCGAATTTATGTCTGCAATAGCCATTACGGGTGCAACTCTTGAGAAAATTGCCACTGAAATCAGGCATCTCCAAAGAACCGAAGTTCTTGAAGCTGAGGAGTACTTTTCAAAGGGGCAAAAAGGGTCATCTGCGATGCCTCATAAACGCAATCCGATTATATCCGAGAGAATCTGCGGTATGGCAAGACTGCTGAGAAGCAATCTGCTTGCTTCAGTTGAAAATATTGCTCTCTGGCATGAAAGGGATATCAGCCACTCCTCCGTTGAGCGTGTTGCCGTTCCCGATTCCTGTATCATACTCGATTACATACTTGATAAATCAATTAAACTTATCAGCAATCTTCTGGTTTATCCTGAAAATATGAAGAAAAATGTAAATCTTACAAGAGGACTCGTTTATTCACAAAAAGTGCTTCTTGCACTTACTAAAAAGGGTCTTTCCAGAGAAGAAGCCTATTCAATTGTTCAAACCGCGGCAATGCCTGTGTGGAGAGATACGGGAAAGAATCTGAGGGCTCAGCTTACGGAAGACGGACTTGCTTCAAAATATCTTAGTGAATCTGAACTTGATGCTATTTTTAATCCTGCTGAAACGCTTAAAAACGTAAATGAAATTTTTAACCGTACAGTTTTGTTATAAGTGTGTAATCTTAATCTAATCTAAAGGAAAATATAATGAAAAGAATTTATTTGTTATTTGCGGCAATGATGGTATTCAGTTTTTCACTTTCAGCACAGCAGCTTGAAGTGGGAATGGAAGCACCTGATTTTGAGCTCAAGGATCAGCTCTCTATTCCCTACAGGCTGAGCCAGTTCAGAGGTATTGCCCCGGTTATTATTTACTTCTACCCAAAAGCCTCAACACCCGGCTGCACAAAGCAGGCTTGCGGAATAAGAGATATTTACAGTCAATTCACTGATAACAATGTGTATGTGCTTGGTATCAGTGTTGATGATAAAGAGTCAATTGAAAAATTTGCTGATGAGAATAACATTTTCTTTCCTCTTCTCTCAGATGCAGATAAGACAGTCTCCAAGGCTTACGGGGTTCTTAATGAGCTGGGTCTTGCATCAAGGGTTACATTTATAGTGGATAAAGACAGAAAGATTGCTAAAATTATTAAGGATATTAATCTGGATACTCACGCAGAGGATGTACTGAATTATGCAATGACCCTCAGATAATATTGTCTGAAAAATTTTGACGGGGATAACCCTGCAATTAATTATTTCAGATTTTCCCCTTTTTTTATTGTGCATCTATCCCGCTTACAATTTATTCTCTTTATCAGGATAGCAATAAAATTAACATTTCAGATTGTTGCTACCAAAACCGGACCGGCTCAGTAATTGAACCTGAGCCGGAATCTGTAAATCGTGAGAAATTTTATTTAATCAGAAGTGCCTTTAACGTTGCCGAAATACATTCGCCGCTTTCAGTGCATGAACTGAGCCTTATCAAATACATTCCTGAAGGGTATTCTGCGCCGTTAAACACAATATCATGAATGCCTGCCCCCAATTCTCCCGTAAAAATATCGGTAAGTTTTTCACCTTTAATATTCATAACTTCAAGACTGACAACTCCCCTTTCAGGCTGAGAAAATCGTATTACAGTTTGCGGATTGAATGGGTTGGGGAAATTACCAAGCAGTTCAAATCCCCGGGGAGTCGTTTCCTCACTGACCCCGGAAGGAGGCGTCATTACCTTGTTCAGTTCTCTCCAAAGGCTGTTGCAAAGCGTCGTAGGAACTTCTGTTGAGGAATCGGGCACATCTCCCATCCTGATGAGAATAATTCCTTTAGAAGGAGAGATACTGATTATCTGTCCGTTTTTGCCGAGGGCTGAAAACATATCAGAAGGAGCATCCGGAGCAAATGATCCCGGGAACACTATCTGCGATTGCGGGAGCATGTATGATTCTTTCCCGTTAAGCCACCAGAGGTAACCATAAGATTTATTCAGATTCTGCGAGGTATTCAGCATATTTCGGTAATAACTTGTATCACTCATTAACGTATCATTATTCCATATGCCTTTATTCTGAATAAGAATGCCAAATCGGGCCATACTTCTGGCATTGCTGAAATACACGTTATTATATCCCTGTCGCATCCACAATCCGTTCATCCCGGTACGATTCCTGATCTTTTGAAAAAAGTACTGGTTGTAAGTCTGGCCTGTTGTATTAATAATAACGGAATCAAGCAGAGTGTAAGGAGCATTATGATAAGCCCACCTTGTACCGGGAGCAGCTTTATAAATGAGACATCCCGGTAATGTACAGTAGGGATCAAATACACCATCATCAAGACCTGTTGTCATTGTAAGCTGGTTCAGCACAGTAATCCGTTTTTCCTGATCTGGTGTAAGTGATGTCCAGCCGTAACCTAACAGTGATGAAGTTGTGTCAGTAAGAGAAAACAGCCCTTCTTCAATTGCCTGCCCAACGAGAAAGGCGGTAAGAGTTTTTCCGGCTGATGCCCAGTACCATATACTGTCAGCATTAAAAGAGCCAAAATATTTTTCAATCACAATTCTGCCATCTTTAAGAACTAAAATTGCTTTTGAATTTTTTAATTCGGCAAAATCATAGAAGTCCCGGATTTTACTGGTATCCCATCCCAGTGCTGCAGGATTCAATTCCTCCCACTCATTACCGGTTAATGGAGGAAAGTAAATGTTCTGAGCCGATCTCTGACCTGCAAATAACAGCAGCAGAAGAAAAAGTATTGCTTTATTCATAGTTCTCCATATAAGAATATTTTTACGAGTCATTTTTAATGACAAGAAAACCGAACCGCAGGTTTAAAGCAAAAAAGGCTATCCCGTGCAGAGATAGCC
>CAYPMQ010000316.1:0-4063 GCA_964411625.1 uncultured Ignavibacteriaceae bacterium | reverse complement strand
CCCACTGCCTTCTGAGGAGGCTGTCATCAGGAGTGAAATCAAGTCTGTAAAGCTTGTTTTCCTGAACATATTCAAAATCAGGGTCAGAGTAAGAAAGAGCCTTAAGTGCTGAGTTATCCCATTTATTAGATATACTGATTCTTAATATTCTGGTCAGGGCGGGATCATCCGTTCCGTATAATTTCCCGAGGCTGATAATTTTCTGATTTTCCATCAGGAGCGGAGGGCTGTCCTTTCCTGCAAAAAGATCTCCCGCATTTATAATATTTTCGATTTTAGAATCGGGTACGGTATTTTTTAACTTCACAAAGAAAGTAGTCTGTGAATAACTGTAAGTACTGATGACAAACAGCGCTGCAAGAAGTTTTACAGTTATGTTAAAGAAGCTATGATTCTTCATACTTCTCTTTTTTGAATCCGAAATCAACCTTACTCGGGTAAATTCCGGAAAAGCATGCCGTACAGTAGTTTTGTGGATCATCTTCTCTCACCGATTGAAGTATGTTATCAATTGTCAGGTATTTCAGCGAATCTACACCAATATAATCTCTGATCTTATCAATCTCGCCATTCATTTCATTGGCAATAAGTTCCTCTTTTGAGGGAAAATCCATGCCGTAGTAACAAGGATGCATTATGGGCGGAGAAGAAATCCTCAGATGAATTGATTTGGGATTAGCTTCTCTGATGAGTGAAATGAGCTGTCTGGATGTTGTACCTCTGACGATTGAATCATCCACAACAACAATGGTTTTATTCTCAAGTACCCCTTTTACAGGATTAAATTTGATCTTCACCTTCATTTCCCTGTTATCCTGTCCGGGCTGTATAAATGTTCTTCCGATATAGTGGCTTCTCAGAAGACCGATTTCGAATTTGGCTTTATATCCATCATTTTCAAGCTGATGTGCATATCCCAGCGCTGCAGTATTTGAAGAGTCGGGTACACTTATAACGACAACTTTTTCGCCATCGGGATCTGTGACGGGATAATTTTTAGCAAGAATTTTGCCCAGCCTTCTGCGTATCTTATCAACATTATGACCAAAAATTCTTGAATCTGGTCGGGAGAAATAGATATACTCAAAAATACAGTGTTTTGTTGTAATACCGTATCCGTTAAGTTTAAGCGATATAAGCCTCTGTTTTTTTTCATCCTTCCTCGGAATGATCACAACTTCTCCGGGTTCGATATCCCTGATATACCTGGCTGATATTATGTCAAATGCACATGTCTCAGAAGCAACAACATATCTGTCGTCAACTTCACCAAGTGCAAGTGGTCTGAAACCATAAGGATCTCTTGCAGCTACAAGATAATTATCTGTCAGGATGAGAAGTGAAAATGCTCCTTCAAGCTGGTTCAGAGCTTCTAAAATTTGTTCTATCTGATCGCTCTTCTTGCTTCGTGCTATCAGATGAAGAATGACTTCTGTGTCTGATGTTGTCTGGAATATCGCTCCGTCCCTGACGAGTTCTGTTCTGAGTATGTTTTCATTGGTAAGGTTACCGTTATGAGCAACTGCGAGATTTCCGGAATGGTAATTGACTCTGAACGGCTGAATGTTTTTTCTCGAATTAGATGCGCCCGTAGTTGAATATCTGTTGTGACCTATTGCAGCGTCACCCTGAAGTGCCGGACCCCATTGATTGATATCTGAGAATACCTCTGATACAAGACCGTGACCTTTCACAATTCTGAAACCTGCATGTCCGTTTTCACCGGTCCGGGCCAGAATGCCGGAAGCTTCCTGTCCCCTGTGCTGTAATGCATGAAGACCATAATAAGTGAGAAAAGAGGCATCCGGGTGATCTGATACCCCAAAAATTCCACAACTGCAGGTTGGTTTATCTAATTCATAATTCATAAGTACACCGAAAAGTTAAGGAGACGGGTTTCAAGTAAAAAGTCATAAATTTTTCAAATTCTGAGGGATTTAAAACAAGGAAAGCGTTCTTAGAACGCTTTCGAGAGTCGGAACGGCGGGATTTGAACCCACGACCCCTACCACCCCAAGGTAGTGCGCTACCGGGCTGCGCTACGTTCCGATTAGTCACATCTTGTTTTTTAATACTTCTAAAAAAGCTTTTAATTCTATTAAATCTTTTTCTAAAGTTTTCGGAATTTCTTTTTTGGGTTCAGGCAAAACCTCTTCATGTTTAACTTCCTGAACTTCCTCTTCCGGAGCCTTTTCTTTTATTTTGGATTGTGGATTACTTTTGTTCCTGACAAACTCTTCAATGATCTTTTTAGCACCTTCAATGGTATATTTTTTATCACGAAGCAATTCTTTTATAAAGAGAATTAATTCTATTTCCTTATTGGTGTAAATCCTGTTCCCGGCCCGGTTCTTCTGTGGTTTTAATTGTTCGAACTCATTTTCCCAGAAACGAAGCACATATTGCTCAATCTCGGTTATTTTGCTTACTTCGCTGATTGAGTAATACAATTTCTTTATGTTAAAATCAATCATAAACAATTAAAATCAGACTTCTAAATTAAAGAAAAATTCTTTAATAAGCAATCAAGTTTTGAAAAAATGAATTAATATTATTGATTAAAATACTTTAAGTAAAGTAACTAAATTATTAATTACATGCAACTTAAATTCTTTTTACTGATTCTCTTTTTTTATAATATCAATCAGTTGTAAGATATCGTTTAGTTCATAATCGGCATTATGTTCTTTGGTTGCAAAGGTATCGCCATACTTGGCAAAAGCGGTTTTCATCCCTATCTGAGCGCCTCCGTATATATCCCTCTCAGCCCAGTCACCAACCATGAGAGCGTAACGGGGTTCAACTTCTAATTTCCTGAGTATCGCCTGAAATGGTTCAGGATTTGGTTTTCTAAGACCTGTATCATCAAATGTTACTACCTGATCAAAAATATGGTGAAAGTTCATGTAAGCAAGTCGCAGCCATGCTTCCCGTGAAGGTGCATCTGAGAGTACTCCCAACTTAACTCCCATTTTTAATAAATTGTTGAGAGTTGAATATACATGGGGATAAGGAATTAAAGCTGCTTCCCTTGCTCTCCTGTAAGCAACAATTCCGGCACTTAAAATTCTGAGGTCGTTTTTGCCGAGAATACGGTTAAGGAAAACATCAAAAACCTGCTGATACTCTATTCCCTGCTCTTTATAAATATCGTCGATAAGTTTAGCTGCATCCGCTTCAGAAATATTAAGTCCGGCATCAATCATTGCAACAATTGCGGCATCAATTGCAAGTCTTTTCATTTTCATGAAATCTACTAGTGTATTATCGAGGTCGAAAACTACTGCTTTAATCATTTGCTTGCCTCAGTTAAACGGTTGATTAAATAAACTGCCGCATCGTATGAAAATTCTCTGAATCCGCTTATGTAACCGTTGCAGACTGCTCCGGTTATTGTTCTGTGCCTGAAATCCTCTCTTGCGGCAATATTTGAGAGATGAACTTCAACCTTTGGGATTGTACAGACTTCAAGGGCATCCCGGATAGCAACTGATGTATGTGAGTATCCGCCGGGATTGATTATCAGTCCGTCAGCTTCTTCCGAAGACTTCTGAATTTTATTAACTATTTCACCTTCAAGATTAGACTGGAAGAAAATGAAAGTAATATCTTTCCATCTTGAAGAGAGCCAACTGAACAGTTCTTCCTGAGTCAGTGCTCCGTACTGATTTTTATCCCGGGCGCCGAGCATATTAAGATTTGCTCCGTTTATTACGAGGATTTTCATCAGATATCCGTGAATTCTTCGATTATTTCACGAAGGCGCGGTGCTATGAAAACATTTTCAATTCCCAGCTCTCTGAGAGCCTCACCCAGAATCATGATTTTTCTTCTGAGGTGGGCATTTTTATTGATAATGATAAGTTTACTCTCTTTAAGAATGCAGTATCCTCCTTTAAAATCACCTTTTTCAAAACGTACAGTTGCACCCATTTCTGTGACAAGCTGCTTAAGTTCTTCGAGGATTTTCTCCAGTTCTTTTTCGCTGATCTTCATTCTGCTGATTTTTTCCTGCTGAAGGGTTTAAGTGTCAGAAGAAAGATAACAGTAAGCTGAACAAGGA
>CAYPMQ010000315.1:0-4079 GCA_964411625.1 uncultured Ignavibacteriaceae bacterium | reverse complement strand
TGAGAAAAAAGTTGAGGAAAGAACAGCAGAGCTTAAAGCACTTAATTCAGAGCTAGAGGCTTTTACTTACTCGGTATCTCACGATCTCAGGGCTCCCCTGAGACATATAACGGGTTTTATAGAAATTTTTGTCAGGAAGTACAAATCAAAGCTCGATGAAGGGGGCATAAGGTATCTAAATATCATCAGTGAATCTGCTAAAGAAATGGGCAGACTTATTGATAATCTTCTCGTCTTTTCAAGAATTACCAGAACCACACTGAAAAAAGTTAAAACAGATATTAATGAGATTATTAAAACTGCTTTTAATGAATGCGCACGGGAGTATCAGGGCAAAGATATAGAATTTATTATGGCTGAGTTTCCTGAAGCTGATGTTGATCCCGTAATGATCAAAGTGGTCTTTACAAATCTTTTTTCCAATGCTCTGAAATATTCTTCAAAAAAGAACCCGGTCAGGGTTGAAACCGGATATTCTGATTTGGGTAAGGAAATAGTTATCTTTGTGAAAGATAACGGTGCCGGCTTTGATATGAACTATTCTGATAAATTATTCAGAGTGTTTCAGCGGCTCCATACTCAGGAGGAATTTGAGGGTTCAGGAATAGGGCTGGCAACAGTGGAAAGGATAGTAAGTAAACACGGCGGACGTGTATGGGCTGATAGTGTTCTTAAACAGGGCTCGGTTTTTTATTTTTCAATACCTGTGGTGAATTGAGAAAGCTACGGAAATGAAATTTAATATATCAAAAAAAATTCTTCTTGTTGACGACAGCAAAAGAGATGCGGAACTTACTCTTGAGGCCTTTGATGAACTTGGTCTTGCAGATAAGACAGATGTATGTTATGACGGTTATGAGGTTATTGACTATCTTGAGAAGAAGGGGAGGTATTCAGAAACGGTTAATGAGCTCCCTTCTCTGATCTTACTTGATATAAAAATGCCCGGTCTTAACGGACTTGAACTTCTTAAAATCATTAAAAGCGATGTAAATAAAAGAAGCATACCTGTAGTGATGCTGACTTCATCAAATCACGACAAGGATATTGTTCAAAGCTATGAGCTCGGAGTTAATGCTTATGTGCTAAAGCCTGTTGATTTTAGCAAATTTATTGAAGCTGTCAGGCTTATAGGACAGTTCTGGATTAATGTTAATGAAATGCCGCCAACAATCTGATGGTTTGAGCCATGAGTGATAAACTGAAAATTCTTCACCTTGAGGATAATAAATTTGATGCCGAACTGATTAATGAAGTTCTGGAAAGGCATGCTTTTGATGTTTCGGTAACCATTGTGGACAACCGTGAGGGATTTATTAATGCTCTTGAAAGCAATTCATTTGATCTGGTTTTTTCCGATTATTCAGTTCCCGGATTTTCAGGTTCTGAAGCGTTGATCATTGCAAGACAGAAATGTCCCGATATACCTTTTATTTTTATCTCCGGAACAATCGGAGAGGAACGTGCAGTGCAGACACTGCTTGAAGGAGCAAACGATTATATTCTTAAAGAAAGACCTGAAAGATTACTGTCTGTTGTCAGAAAGTTAGCTGAACAGATAAACAATCGTAAACAGATATCTGAGTTAAAAAACGTAATTACGGCAATTTCCGGTAGTATTAATGATGTAATTTATATTATTTACAGGGATGAAAAAAAACTGAAATGGCTTTCTTCAATGAAAACGTTGTTTGGTTTCAGTGAAAATTCATTTGAGACAGATAACCTCTGGTGGGAAGAAAGACTGCACCCTGATGACAGGCAGACAGTGCTCAGTGATTACAGAAGCGCTATGGAAAGTCAGAGTGTTTCATTTTCATGTGAATACAGATTCCGTAAAGCTGACGATACTTATATTTTTGTTGCCGATAAAATGTTCATTGAACGTAATAGTTCAGGTGTTCCTGTCCGTATTTTCGGTTCCATATCAGATATAAGTGAGAGGAAAAATCTCGAAAAATTACTGATGTGGGAAAGTCAGTTCTATAAAAATCTCCTGGAAGATGCAAATATCTGGATTCATGTTCTTGATATGAAGGGTAATCTTATAATCTGGAATAAAAAAGCCGTTGAAATGAGCGGATATTCGAAAGATGAATTGTTCGGTAGTGGTAATGGCTGGGATATTCTTACTCACGGGGGATATGCCGGTCTGAAAAAGATCTTCTGGGATCTTATTGAAAAGAACGAATCACTGAGAGATTACGAACAGAGAATTTACACTAAAGATGGCAGGGAACTACTGTTCAGATGGTCATCGGGATTTGTAACTAATCATAAAAATGAGAAAGTTGCAATACTCTTTCTCGGTAAAGATATAACAGCCGAGAAAGCTGCACTGAAAGGTCTGGAAAGGAGCGAAAAATATTACAGAGCGCTTATTGAAAGTTCAAGTGATTACATTCTGGTTTGTGATTCTTCAGGCAGAATAAAATACTCAAGCGTATCTATTGAGAGAAAACTTGGTATTAAAGCAGAAAACCTTATCGGGAAAATAATATACCGGTTATTCCCGATCTGTGATTATGAGAAAGTTGAGAGTTTCTTTCAGAATTTTGTTAAGCAGGGGCTTGAGTATGCATCAATCGTCATAGAGTTGATAAGGCCCATGAGCGGTCAGGTTTTTCTCGAAATAAAGGTTTATAATATGACAAAAGACCCTGATATTGCAGGAATTATTGTGAATGCCCGTGATATCACAGAACGGAAAAATTTCGAGAAGCAGCTCATTGCAGCAAGGGATCAGGCAGAAGAGATGAATAAACTTAAGAGTTCATTCTTCTCAAATATGAGTCATGAACTCAGAACACCTCTGATAGGAATTATGGGTTTCGCAGAGATACTGGCAGATTATGATAAAGATAAGGAAGTAAAGAGGATGGCTGAAAGAATTCTGATAAGCAGCAGCCGGCTGAATCATACATTAAACATGATTCTTGACCTCAGAAAACTTGAAAGTTCGGAAATTAAATCCTATTATTCAGTAACTGATATAGCAGGATTGTTAAAGAGGATTCGTGAAGATTTTACTCCCGAAGCTGAACAGAAAGGCCTTGAAATAAGGCTTAATGTTAAAGAGGGCCTTTTAATTAATACTGATCAGGAGTTAATCATGAAGGCTCTTATCAATCTTGTTTCTAATGCCGTAAAATATACCAATAGGGGAGTAGTTGAACTTGGTGCGGTTCATTCAGCCGGGAATATGATTATTTATGTTAAGGACACCGGAATCGGAATCCCGAAAGAAAACCTTCACAATATTTTTATGCCATTTAAGCAGGTGAGTGAAGGATACGGCAGGGGTTATGAAGGTGCAGGACTTGGGCTTGCGATAACTAAAAAGATTGCAGAATTACTGAAGGGTGATTTAAGCGTTGAGAGTGAACTTAACCAAGGATCGGTTTTCAGCCTCTCAATACCTTTAACAGATACTAATGACTTATGAACTCACTTACTGATTTTAATCAGATTAATCAGCGGGAATTTTGATGGAAGAGAACTGAAAGAAAATTATTTTCATCTAAAGGATGATGACATTAATCAGGGCGTTATATATTCATCTCTCAGCAAAGATTTTAACGTGGATGTGATTCCCACAGGTGAGGATGCAGTAAGTTCCGTAAAACATGCCGGCTATGATTAAATCCTGCTTGATATTAATTTAGGAGAGGGGATAGACGGAATCGAAACCCTAGAATTAATCAGAAATAATAAAAGGATATATCGATATCCCATTTGCGGCAGTAACTGCTTATGCACTGCCCGGAGACAAGGAGCGGATGTTAAAAGCGGGTTGTATTTATTACATTGCAAAACCTTTTTATATAAACAAGAGCTCCACGAGAAACTTGACAAAATAAAATAAAAAAGGCTGTGTGATCCTGTAATCAGCACAGCCTCCTGATAAAAATCTCAGCGGATTATTTAACGAGAATCATCTTCCTGACCTGATTGAATTTGGGTGTGGTAAGCTGATAAAAATATATACCACTCGGAAGATTTCCCATCTCGATTCTCAGGCTGTAACTGCCGGCATTCATCTCCTCGCCCAGATAAGATTTGACAACAGCTCCGAGAAT
>CAYPMQ010000314.1:0-4091 GCA_964411625.1 uncultured Ignavibacteriaceae bacterium | reverse complement strand
TGACGGCACCGTTTCCTACTCAAAAATTATCAGAGCCGAGATTACAATCAATACATTTGCGCTTGAGCAGAACTACCCGAACCCGTTCAATCCTTCAACCAACATCACTTATTCAGTACCTGAAGCGGGAGAAGTCAGCATTAAAATTTACGATATGATGGGTGCCCTTGTAACAACCGCAGAAAATGCAGTCCGTGAGGCGGGGAGATACAGCGTCACATTTAATGCAGGCGGGCTCTCAAGCGGAACGTACCTGTACGTTCTTTCATTCACCCCTGCCGGCGGCGGGAAAGAGATGAGACAGGTAAGAAAGTTTACGCTCATCAAATAAAACCAGTCTGAACAAGATTACATGGAAAGCCGGGAGAATCAATCACCCCGGCTTTTTTTATATTATTCATTTTTACAGATAGCAGCCACCCAATGCCAGTAAACGGTTTTGTCCTAAAAATTTTCTAGACTGTGAATCTCATGATTAAAATGATCATAATGATGTTGTGTTGTTCAAAAACAATTTTTAAATACCGGCAAGCAACTCCGGAGGAGTTGCATATACCCTGTATCTGTAAATGTGGTTAAAACCGACGGTTATAGATGGCTGACACACTATATTATATACGTTTAACTACATTTCATCTGTTGCCGTTTACTTCAGTCAACGGCCTGAAATTGTACAAAAACCCCGGGCTTCAGCCTCATTTTTTCAGAGCAACGGGGCAATATTAAATTAAAACCTTCGGGGTTACATAGCTCAGTATTCCGGAAATCATTATGCGCAAAGGAAATTTCAATAGAACCCCGAAGGTACCCACCTTTGGATTTTGATGGTCAGACATTCACCCGAAGACGGTAATTCAAAACGAGTGCCCGATCCCTGAGGGTATCCGGCGCAGGGCACAACAATTAAAATCGCATTAAAGCCCCGGAACAATTCCTCAGGGTTGATGCTGAAGGCGGATCCCACATTTTTTGTCAATCTGCTACAAACGGAAATCCCCGATGGGGATTCTGGCCCCGGAAGCGTGATGTAAAACGTGTGCCCGCTCCCTGAGGGTTTCGGGCTTGAGGCACGACAATTACGATATCATTACAGCCCCGTGACAATTCCCTCAGGGTTGATGCCAAAGGCAGGTATTTACGGAAATCTCTTCCGGAGATGAGCCACCTTTTCTTGTAAATCTGCTACAAACGGAAATCCCCGATGGGGATTGCCACCCCAATGGCGTTTGGTAATACACGAGTGCCCGATCCCCGAGGGTTTCGGGCTTGAGGCACGACAATTACAATAGCATTACAGCCCCGGGATAATTCCCTTTGGGTTGATGCCAAAGGCGGGTTTCACCGAAATCTCCTGAAGAGATAATCCCCCATTTGAATGAAATAACGCTTCAGACGGAAATCACAGAAGGTAATGTGAAAAGCTTTGCTTACAGCTCATATCCATACGCCATTGACCAGTGAGCAATTTACTCCTGTTACCTTTGTTTTAATATGAATTAATGATTAAATTAGTTTCCATATAAAGAAACATTATTCTGTCAC
Organism: uncultured Ignavibacteriaceae bacterium; assembly: GCA_964411625.1. Lineage (GTDB taxonomy): Bacteria > Bacteroidota > Ignavibacteria > Ignavibacteriales > Ignavibacteriaceae > JABWCA01. The sequence continues at coordinate 2,549 of CAYPMQ010000314.1, read as the reverse complement.
ACTGTGAATATAAAATATAATTTCGATGTTGAGTTTTTGGATAACGCAAAGGAATTTATTGATAAACTCGATACCAAAGTGAGAGAGAAGATACTCTATAATATCTGGAAGGCAAGATTTTCCAATGATAAAAACCTGTTCAAAAAGCTGACGGACTATATCTGGAAGTTTCGCACATTATTCAACAAAACTTATTACAGATTGTTTGCTTTCTGGGATAAAGACGATAACAGAAATATCCTGGTTATCAGTACACACGGGATAGTTAAAAAGACGGATAAGATACCGGAAAAGGAAATTAACCGGGCGGTATCTCTAAGAAATGACTATTTTCTGGCAAAAAGGAAATAAAATGAAAACACATAAACTAGAAGAACTGACTGATAAGTATATTGGTGAAAAGGACACACCTGAAAGAACCAGGTTTGATAACGAACTTTATGCTGAATATATCGGTCAGGTGATTCGTGAACTCCGTAAAGAGAAAAAACTTACACAGGAGGAACTAGGGAAGCTTGTGGGAGTGAAAAAATCACAGATCTCCAAATTAGAGAACAGCTTTACAAATGTAAGAGTTGAAACAATCCTGAAAGTTTTTCATGCGCTTGACAGCAGAATTAAATTCTATGTTGAAAGAATTGGATGATAGAAACGCTTCCCGATTCCCGGGATCTCGGTAACATTTGTGCTGTTCCAGAATTTTAGGCCACAAAGACACAAAGGAAAGAGTTGTGCTAAAATGTAACGCCTCCCGATTCCCGGGATGACGGTAACATTTATGCTGCCGGGATATTAATCCGACGCGTTGGATTAGATTGATGCAATTGTGCTCTAAATTATACCCCGGAGGGGTTTAATATCTGTAGCAATGAGACACCCCGGGATAGAACACAACTCCAGAGGAGTTGTAGATTCTCTCATCATTTTTATGCGCTTAAAACCGGATGGCCTTTTCTGCATTTGTCCGTCGGCTAAAACCAACGGCAATATAAAAACAAACCCGTGAACGGGTTAAAATCTGATAAGTAATTTTATACTGCAGGAATTAATATTTGCAGGATTTAATATCTTCTGTTTACGATTGCAGGTCTGAACACTAACCCCAATTCGCCGCGGCGAACTAAACCCTAAAATCTTTATGCAGAAACCAATGGCAGGAGATAATAGAATCAGGTGAATTTTCCCGGGTGCAAATGATTGCGAGGAGTTTGGATTGCAGAGACGCAAGGCTTGCCTTTCCATCTTCTCATTTGTACTGTTGGATCCTGAATCCTGTATTTTGCCTCCTGATTCCTACCTCCTGTCTTTTGATCCTGCCTCCTGAATCCTGCTTTTCTGATCCAATCGGTTTGAAGCTGAAAATAAATGCCCCGTGAAACCGGGGCGCATCAAAACTATTACTGTTCCTTACTGAAATTGGTTTTAATTTCTTTAGGCCCAAGCCATGTGACAATCTTATAAGTAAATTTTCCGGCTTTGACTGCGGGATCGGCATCGAGGATTTTTTCAGCATCCATGATTCTTTCAACATCAAAGACCAGAATTTCCGACATCTCCTTGTTTGCAAGAACAGGACCAGCCATTTTCAACTCTCCGGTCTCATAAAATTCTGTAATATAGGCGATGTGCTCTTTCTGGATGCTTTTTGTCTCTTCCGATTTCATATCAAATGATTCGGTTTTATTAAGGAAGGCAATGAAGTAGGTTTTCATATCATCAGAGCCGAGGCTTTTTGACTGGGCATTAAGGAGAGTAAGAGCCTGAAAGGCAATAAATGTTAACAGAACGGGGAACAGTTTTTTCATGATATTTATCCTTTTTTAATTAACAGAATATTCAATACAGAATTAAAATAATTAACAAAAGGCTTTTAAAAAGCATTCCTTATTTAATCACAATATCATACCGTGTGAGCAGCCCGGGCAGGCCCTCAAATGAAAATTTCGCTTTTTTAATTTTGTTGAGTTCGGGATCAATGACATATCCTGATGCACCTGTGAAATCGGCTTTCTCGAGTACGGAGTGCTCAAATCTTGCACCTGAAAGATCTGATCCCGTAAAATCCGTACCTTTCAGATCGGTAAGTGAGAAGTCAACGCCGTTCAGGGTACAGTCTATGAAAGAGGAGGAGGGAATTTTAAGTTTATTGAATGATGAGAAAGATAAATCGCAATCCTCAAAAGTGAAGGAGAGTCCGAAATCAGAACACTACCCGAACATTATCCCCTGCATTTTGCACCCGCTGAATTTTACATCCCGAAAAACGGTTTCATTCAGTTTAACAAGGCTTAAGTTGCAGTTTGTGAAATTACAGTCTATAAAGACCGATCCCGAAAAGTCTGCCCCATCAAGATGACAACCGGTAAATTCACAGTTTTCATACTCACCTGTGGCAAATGGCTTTATAGTAAAATCTTCGTTATTAAAAGCCTCACCTTCAGTATAATTCAAGTATGCTCCTTGATATATTTTTGTATTACTTCTGCCCGGCCGGCGGATTCAGATTTGTGTAGATTTCTGCTGCGCCGAACCAGGGGCGTATGTCATAT